>JAASSM010000393.1 GCA_021767885.1 bacterium
AACATGTGATGGTTGTTGTGCCAGCCCTCGCCCAGGGTGAGGATGGCCAGCAGCCAGTTGTTGCGGCTGTCGTCGCGCGTGGCGAAACGCCGGCGGCCGAAGCGATGGCTCAGCGAGTTGATGGTGTAGGTCCCGTGGTAGAGCGCCACGGTGGACCAGCAGAAGCCCACCACCAGCATCTGCCAGCGGTCGGTCCCCCAGCTCGGCGCCGCCGATTCCAGCCACCAGCCCAGCAGGAACACGGCCACCCCGAGCCCCACCGGCGCCACGAGATGCCAGCGATCCAGCCAGCGCAGCTCGGGCAGGCGCCACAGGTCCTTGATCCAGCGTCGCTCGGTCACCGCCGCCTCCGGCCGCCAGATCCAGCCCACGTGGCTGTGCCAGAGGCCATGCTGGCGTGGGGAGTGGAGATCGTCCGCCTGGTCCGCGCGCGCATGATGGCGCCGGTGGTGGCTGGCCCACCACAGCGGGCCGCGCTGGCCGCTGCTGGCCCCGAGCAGCGCGAAGACGAACTGCACCGCCCGTGAGGTCCGGAACGTCCGGTGGCTGAAGTACCGGTGGTAGAACCCGGTGATGGCGAACATCCGCACCAGGTAGAGGGCCAGGCCCACGGCGCCGGCCACCCAGGAGATGCCCGTCCAGAGGACGGCCAGGCAGGCCAGGTGCAGCGCGCTGTACCCCAGGAAACCCGGCTGACGCCAGAGCGACTGGCGGGCGGCATCGGTCACGACGATCTCCTCGCGGCGATGGCGGCGGTGGTGGCCATGGCGGCGGGTCGGCGATGGCGGTGACGGTGACGACGACAATCAATCCCCGGATCCCCTCCGCGGCAAACGACGACGCCCGGGGCCGGGCCCCGGGCGTCTCGCTGTCGGGCCGCGGCGGGACCGCGGCCGTGCCCTAGCGGGCCGCCTTGCGCGCCCAGCCCACGAGCAGCACGCAGAGTCCGGCGAGCAGGGCGATGGCGATGCCCTCGCCCAGCAGGCCCTCGAACTGGTGCTCGCCGAGGATGTGCAGGGCCGTCATGTTCTCCTGGCCGAACACGACGTTGAGCAGGGCATTGAGCACGCCCATGAGCGCCCCGCCGGCGATGAGGCCCGAGGCGATGAGGATGCCCTGCTGGTGGCGGGCCCTGGGGGCCTCCTCGTCCTCGCCCGACCGCTGGCGCTGGACGAACCAGGCCAGGATGCCACCCAGCAGCACGGGCGTGTTGATCTCCATGGGCAGGTACATGCCCAGGGCGAAGGCCAGCGCCGGCACGCCGGTGATCCGCAGGACCACCGCGAAGACCACGCCGAGGGCGAACAGGTACCACTGCAACGGCTGCGCCGTGGTCCCGAAGATGCCCACCAGGATCTCCTTCATGGCCGAGGCCTGGGGCGCCGGGATGGCGCGGCTGCCGAAGCCCTCGCCCTGCTGCGCGAGCAGCCACATGGCCAGGCCGCAGAAGATGGCGGCCACGAGCGTGCCCAGGAACTTCAGGCCGAGCTGGCGCGAGGGCGTGGCGCCGATCCAGTGACCCACCTTCAGGTCGCTGGCCAGGGCGCCGGAGGCGGCCAGGGCGGTGCAGACCACGCCGCCCACCATCATGGTGACGAACATGCCCTCGCCGCCGCTGAGGCCCATGCGCGCCATCACCACGCCGGTGATGATGAGCGTGAGCATGGTCATGCCCGACACCGGGTTGGTCCCGACGATGGCGATGGCCCGCGCGGAGACCGGCGCGAACAGGAAGGCGATGACGATCACCAGGAGCGTGCCCACCAGCGCGTAACCCAGCGCATTCTCGATGCCCAGGCCGAAGGTGAAGAACAGCACGGCGCTGAGCGCGAAGATCACCGTGCCGACGCCGGTGACCGCGGCCGGCAGGGAGCGGTCGGTCCGCGGCACCTGGTGCCGGTCGCGCTCGTCCTGGCTCCTCATGCCTCGCATGTTGGCGCCGATGGAGCGGATCATCGAGGGCAGCGACTGCAGGATGCCCAGCAGGCCGGCGCCGGCGATGCCGCCCACGCCGATGATCCGCACGTAGTACTTGAAGACCTCGTCGATGGACATCTCGCCGATGGGGATGGGCCCCGGCGCCAGCACGCCGGGCACGTGCTGGCCGATGGCGTAGACCATGGGCACCAGCAGCCAGGAGGCCATGAACGACCCCGCCGCGATGATGGCCGCGTACCGCACGCCGATGATGTAGCCCACGCCCACGATGGCGGCGTTGTTGAGGATGGAGAACTTGAGGAAGTGGCTCTCCATGTACTGGCCGATCCACACCGAGCGGAAGTTGATCAGCTCGCCCATGGCGCGCAGGATCAGCACCAGGCCGTCGTAGAGCGCCCCCAGACCCGCCGCCTGGGCCAGCACCTTGGCCTGGCTGCCGGCCCGCTCGCCGGAGAGGATGATCTCCGTGGTGGCCGTCCCCTCGGGCCACGGGAAGCGGCCATGCATCTCCACCATGAAGTGATGGCGCAGCGGGATGAGGAAGAGCACGCCCAGGCAGCCGCCCAGGAAGGAGACGATGATCACCTGCCAGACGCTCGGCGCCGTGATGCCGTAGATGCCCTCGGCGGCCAGCATGTACAGCGCCGGGATGGTGAACACCGCCCCGGAGACCACGTGGCTGCTGTTGGCGCCGATGGACTGGATGATCACGTTCTCGAGCATGGTGCTACGCCGCGACATGAGCTGCGAGTAGCCGATGCCGATGATGGCGATGGGGATGGCCGCCTCGATCCCCTGGCCGAGCTTGAGCGCCACGTAGGCCGCGCTCATGGCGAAGACGGCGCAGAGGATCAGGCCGAGGGTCACCGACCGTGTGGTCACCTCCGGCACGTCCTCGCCGGGCACCACCGGAACGTAGGATTCGCCCGGTTCGAGGGGCCGACGGGCATTGGCCGGCAGACCGGCGACGGTCTCCTTGGCAGGATGGGCCATGGCAGTCCTTCCGATTCGCGTGGGGAGGCGCTCCGGCGAGCTGGTCATCCGGGGCGCGGACAACCGGCGCATGGTAACCGGCGCCTGCCGGGCGAATCAACCGCGGACCGCGGCGCCCCGGGGCCGGGCGGGTCGCGCCGGCCTGGGCGCTGCCGCCGGTTCCCTGCCGCCGCCGCGGGATCAGCCGTGCTGCAGTCCGTAGAGGTGGGCGTAGAGGCCGCGCCGTTGCAGGAGATCGGCGTGCGGTCCGTTCTCCACCACGCGGCCGCCGTCGAGGACCACGATCCGATCCAGGTTGCGCACCAGGGACAGGCGGTGGGCCACCACCAGGGTGGTGCGGCCGGCCATGAGCTCGTCCAGGGCCCGCTGCACCGCCTCCTCGCTCGCGGCGTCGAGGGCGCTGGTGGGCTCGTCCAGGACCAGGAGCTCGGGGTTGCGCAGGAAGGCGCGGGCCAGGGCCAGCCGCTGCCGCTCGCCGCCACTGAGGCGCACGCCGCGGTCGCCCACGCGGCTGTCGAAGCCGTCGGGGAGCCGCTCGATGAAGCCCAGCGCCTG
>JAASSM010000394.1 GCA_021767885.1 bacterium
AGGATGGGGATGAGCCGGCCCGGGTCGTGGTCGTGCTCGGCCAGGATGGCGCAGACCTTCTCGAACTGACGCTTGCGGCGGGTGGCCTCGGCGGTGGTCATGGCGTCACCTCCTCGGTGGCGGCCGCGGCCTCGGCGGCCTCGCGCTCCTGCAGGCGGTTGCTGAGCATGGCCAGGCTGGCGCGCAGGCCGGCGTACTCCACGGCCACGCCGTCGGGCACGTTGAGCGCCACGCTGGTGAAGTTCCAGATGGCCAGGACGCCGCCCGCCACCATGCGGTCGGCCACGGTCTGGGCCGCGGCGTCCGGCGTGGTGATGATCCCCACGCGGATCCCCAGCCGGCGAGCATCGGCCACCAGGTCCTCCAGCGGCCGCACGGGACGGCCATGGAGCTCGGCACCGCAGCGGGCGGGGTCGTTGTCGTAGGCGGCCACGATCCGGATCCCCGGCCGGTAGCGGGGCTGGAAGCCGAGCAGCGCGGTCCCCAGGTGGCCGGCGCCCACCAGGAACGCCTCCCGATCGCGGTGCCACCCCAGGAACTCCTCGATGGCGCGGATGGCCCCCTCCACGGGGTAGCCGAGCTTGCGCTGGCCCACCACGCCGGTCAGGGCGAGGTCCTTGCGGACCTGGGTGGGATCGATGTCGCGCTCGGCGGCCAGGCGGGTGGTGGACGCCCACCGCTCGCCCGCCACGCGGAGACGCTCGAGCTCGGCGAGATACAGCGGCATGCGGCGGATGGAGGGCATGTTTGCGATGCGCTTGAGGTTTCTGGCCATGATCCGGTCTCCCGTGTGACTGGGCCCGTGGGGCCGCGGGGGCGATGACGCGGGAAACGTGGTGGGCTGCCGATCTGCTGTCAAGATTTTAACGGGATATTTTTCTCTTGATGATGGGTCAACGCGTCAAGATCCCGCGGGCGCCCCGCGGGGCGGCATGCCGGGTCGGCGGCCCGCGGCGCCCCCGGGTCCATCTCCGGCAAGTTCATGAAAAATTTACGTGTTCAAGCATCGCCGTCGACATGGCCGGCGCGGATCGCCTCGGCCCATGCCCTCTTGACCATCCATCAAGCTTCGCCCTCCCGCCCGGCGCACGGGCAGGCGCTATCAGCTTCAAGTCGCATATATCTGTTATTTCATCGTCATATGGCGTCGCCGTGCCTGGCCCCATCGGCGGGGCCGGGCCCGGGGCCGGCGGCGGGGTCGTCGCCGGAGGCGTCCGGTGGCGGTGCGGTCACCAGCCGCGTCCCGCCGCCGAGGTGGATGGTCCGGGTGGGGTAGGCGAACTCCACACCCATGGCCGCCAGGCGGCGGACCAGGGCCAGGTTGATGGCCTGCTGCTTGTCCATGTAGAGGTTGTAGTCCGGATCCTCCACGTAGTAGACCACCTCGAAGTTCAGGGAGGAGTCGCCGAAGTTCTTGAAGTGGACCCGGTCCAGGCGCACCTGGTCGAGTTCGCCCATGAGCTCGCGCACCTGATCGGGGACGGCCTCGAGCTGCTCGGCGGTGGTCTGGTAGAGCACGCCGAACTGGAAGGCCACGCGGCGCTCCTGCATGCGGCCGTAATTGCGGATCCGGCTCGAGAGCAGGTCGTTGTTGGCGAAGATCAGCTGCTCGCCGCTGAGGCTGCGGATGCGGGTGGTCTTCAGGCCCACGTGCTCCACGGTGCCCAGGAACTCCCCCACGATGACGAAGTCGCCGATCACGAAGGGCTTGTCCAGGGTGATGGTGAGCGAGGCGAAGAGGTCGGCCAGGATGTTCTGCAGGGCCAGGGCCACGGCGATGCCGCCGATGCCCAGGCTGGCCACCAGCGCCGTGACGTTCACGCCAGGGATGTTGTCCAGGGCCACCAGGGCGACCAGGGAGAAGAGGACCAGCCGGGCGACGAAGAGCATGGCGTTCAGGGTGGTGACGCGCGCACCACCCAGCCCCTCGCCCTGTCGCTGCCGGTAATCCGCCGCCCAGGCACCGAGCACGGCGTTGCCCCAGATCCCCGCCTGCACGATCAGCGCGATGACCGCGAGGCTGCCCAGCCAGCCGGCGACGGTGGCCGAGACCGCCAGGGGCGCGCTCGCCGGCAGGATCAGCGGCAGGCCGAGCAGCAGGGCCCGGCTGGAGTGCACCACCGCGCCGGCCACCGTCCGGACCCCGAGCCTGGCGCCGGTGGGCCGGGGGTCGGCCAGTCGCGAGCGCAGGATCCCCAGGATGCCCCGCAGCAGCCCCATGCCGCCGAGGAGCACGGCGGCGGCGACGAGCCAGTCCTGCAGGGGCTGGCCCCAGAGGTCCACCTGGAGAAACGGGATGTCGGGCAGGGTCATGGGCCGGGCCTCCGGGGTCGGGGGTGCCCACCCATGGTTCCTCGATCGGCCGCCGGACGCAAGGACGTCTCACGCGCCGGCCGCGGCGCGGTCGCCGGCTCAGACGGTCTCGGCCATGGCCTCGCCCACCAGGTCGCCCAGGGAATCGGCCACCTGCCGCAGCTGCTCCGCCATGCCGGTGAGCTCGGCGCTCGTGGCCGCCGACTGCTGGGCGCTGGCCGCCGTGGACTGGGTGACGCGGTCCAGCGCCCCCATGGCGGCGGTGATCTCCGCCACGTGCCGGGTCTGCTCGTCGCTGCCGCTGGAGACCTCGCCGATGAGCGCGCTCGAGCGGGTGGCCTGCTCGGCGATCTCCGCGAGCACCGCGGCCACGTCCTGCACCACGGTGACGCCCTCCTGGGCCTGCTGGCGGGACCCCTCCAGGAGGTCGGCCGTGCTGCGCGCCGCCTCGGCCGAGCGCTGGGCCAGGTTGCGGACCTCCTCGGCCACCACGGCGAAGCCCTTGCCCGCCTCGCCGGCGCGCGCGGCCTCCACCGCGGCGTTCAGCGCCAGCAGGTTGGTCTGGAAGGCGATCTCGTCGATGGTCTGGATCACGCGGGACGTCTCGTCGGCCGACTGGCGGATGGCCTCGATGGAGGCGGTCATGCGGGTCATGGCGTCGCGGCCCCGGCGCGCGGCGGCGGCCGTCTCGTCGGCGGTCTGGTTGGCGCCCGATGCGCTCTCGTGGAAGTCGCGGGCCTGGGCCGAGATCTGCTCCAGGCTGGCGGCGGTCTGCTGGAGGCTGCTGGCCTGCTCGCCGGTGTTGCGGGCGATCTGCTCGCCCGCGCTGCGGGACTCGCCCGCGGCGTCCAGCGTCCGCCGGGCGCCGGCGATGATGGACGCGGCCGCCCGGCGCACCGGAGCGATGACCCCGCGGGTGATGATGAGCGCGAGCACCGCGCCGGCGATCAGGACGGCCAGGGCCGAGGCGAGCAGCACGTTGCGCGAGAGCGCGGCCACCGCCACGTTCTCGGCGGCGGTGTCGACGGTGACGCTGGCCGCGCCCAGCACCGCGCCCACCTCGGTGTCGTGGCAGGACAGGCAGCTCTCGGTGGCCACCAGCGGCATGATGGTGCGGATGGTGTGGGCCTCGTGGTCGGCCACGGTCAGCGGTCGGCCCTCGTCGAGGACCT
>JAASSM010000395.1 GCA_021767885.1 bacterium
GGGCCTGGTCGACCCGCTGGTCGACATCTACGACCTCACCGATCCCGCCGCCCCCGTCCTGCTGGACCGCTCCACCGTGCTCTGCGGCGGCGGCGAACTGGAGCCCACGCTCACCACCGACGCGCTGGTGGCCGCCAACCGCGAGAACCTCACCATCCGCCGCTGGGACGCCACGGAGAACCGCTCGGCGTTCCTCGGCCGCGTCCCGCTGACCACCGAGCCCGACACCTACGGCGGCGCCACCCGCGTCGCGGTCACCGCCACGTCCCTCGTCACCGCGCGCGACGCCGGCCAGATCGAGATCTGGCCCCTGCCGGCCGGGACGGTCACGGGCGTCGAGGACCCCGGCGCTCTGGACCCTCCGGGCGACCCGGCCGCCGACCTGCCCTCGCTGGCGGCCCCCCGGCTGACCGCCCACCCCAACCCCTTCAACCCGAGCTGCGAGCTGCGCTTCTCGCTGCCCGCCGCCGGCCCGGCCACCCTCGACGTGGTGGACCTCCGCGGCCGCCGCGTCCGGCGCCTGGTCCGCGGCACGTTCACCGCCGGCGCGCACGTGGTGACCTGGAACGGCCGCGACCAGTCCGGCGCCCCGGTACCCGCGGGCGTCTACCTGGCGCACCTGCGGGCTGGCGGCCAGCGGGCGACGCTCAAGGTGACGCTGTTGGAGTGACACGTCCGCGGCGCGCGCGGCCCGGCCTAGTAGCTGAACACCCGCGTCCCCTCGCGCGTGAGCGCGGCGTGCATGTTCTCGGGGGTCGTCGGCTCGAAGCCGGGCACCAGGTCCGCGCGGTCGATGCCGGCGGCCTCCAGGCAGTCGCCGCCCACCAGCACGGTGCCCAGCTCGCGGAAACCCTCCAGCAGCACGTGCAGGGGCTTGCCCGTCACCGGGCAGGCGGGCGACTCGGTGCGCCGCCGCGCGTAGCTCACCGCGTCCACGTTGAGCAGGATGGTGGCCTCCCAGCCGCTCCTGGCGAGCTTGCTGGCCAGGCGGACGGCCTTGGCCACGCGGGCGGGCTGATCGCTGGCGAGGTTGACGAACACGTGCATGCTCAGGTGTCCTCCCGGACGAAGCCGTCGTCGTCGGCGTCGCGCTCCAGGGTGCGCAGCCGCGCGAACATGTCCTTGAGGTCGCGCAGGCCGCCGAGGGTGAACCAGACGAAGACCACGCCGGCCATGGCGAACTGCACCGCCACGAACCAGCGCCAGAAGGTGGCCCAGCTCGCGTCGCCCACGTCGTGGGTCAGGTTGTA
Source organism: bacterium (assembly GCA_021767885.1). The sequence goes on from JAASSM010000395.1 coordinate 1,251, forward strand.
GACGGTGCCCACGGTGAAGATGCCGAACTGCAGGAACGTCCAGCAGTAGGTGGCCACGTAGAGCACCTTGTCGCGCCGGCGGAACTCCGGCGTGAAGAGGAAGAGCCGCTGCAGGCGGGTGACCATGCCGTCGCCGATCACCACGTCGTCGGCCACGGTCCAGCGGCCGCGGTGCAGCAGGCGGTCGAGGTCGTACGTACCACCCGGGCCCAGGAGCGAGACCAGCGCGTAGACCAGCAGCGAGGCGCCCATGCCGATGGCCCAGAACTGCTGGCCGTTGATGGGGAACTGGGGGTCGAGCTGGTTGGCGATGATCCCGCCCACGGAGATCCCCGCGCCGGTGATCATGGCCGACCACGCCGCCGCCGTGGTCCCGCGCTTCCAGTACAGCCCGCCGATGATCACCGCGCCGGAGCCGCCGGCGAAGATGGCGCCGGTGATGGCGAAGAACAGGAAGATGTACTGGTTCTGCTGGAAGAGCAGCGAGAACACGAAGATGAACACCGCCACGCCCAGGATCGACAGCCGCAGCGCCCGGAGGTGCGCCCGCGGCTCGAGCAGCTTGCCGCCGCGCAGCGGCAGCAGCACGTCCTGGATGAAGATCGCGCCCCAGGAGTGCAGGTAGGTGTCGTGGGTGGAGATGAACGCCGCGAGCATCACCGCGGCGAAGGCGCCGATCAGGCCGTGGGGCAGCACCTCCACCAGCACCAGCGGGGCGCGCAGCTGGCTGCGGATGGCCTCGCGGTCGACGGCGGCGAGCTGGGCGTTGATGCCGGCGGAGAGGTCGGCGAAGTCCGCGTGGTTGAGGATGGTGTAGATGGCGATGGGCACGAACATCAGGAAGAGGTTCTGCGGCGCGTTCTTCCACATGCCCAGCGCCTCGCCCATCTTGGCCTCGTGGGCGCTGCTGGCGGAGCTGTTGTAGGCCTGCGTGCCCTGCCAGCTCATCTTGCCGTAGAGCAGCCCCGCCAGGCCGATGAGGAAGTACCAGAAGTTGAAGTCCTCCACGTGGCCGGTCTCGAAGGGGTTGATGAGCGAGGCGTCCTGGGGCGCGGCCGCCAGCGCGGTGAAGATCTGGTCCCAGCTGACCACCTTCCAGATCAGCCAGCCGCACACCAGCACGAAGACCAGGTTGACGAAGGTGCCCTGCAGGAAGTCGGTGACGATCACCGTCACCTGCCCGCCGTTGAACACGAAGTACAGCGCCAGGCCCAGCAGCACGAGCATGACCAGCGGGTAGCTGGGGATGGCCACCGCGCCCACCGCCAGGGTCTCGGGGATGCCGCAGTAGTGGATGAAGAACCGCGCGCCCACGCCGGGGAAGATGCCGAAGTTGATGATCCCCGACACCCAGCACACCGTGCCGGCGAAGACGCGGAAGCGGCGCGAGTAGCGGCGCTCGAAGAACTCGGCCAGCGTCAGGCAGCGCGTCTCGCGGAAGCGGTAGATCACCCAGCCGCTCAGCGTGATCACCAGGATCACCACCGAGGTGGTCATCCCCCACCAGGACATGGCGAACCCGGCGATGTAGTTCATCTCCAGGTTGCCCACGATGGTGATGGCCCCGAGGCCGGCGATGCCCCCGGCCACGCCCACCAGGTAGCGGCCCGCCGAGCGGCCGGCGGCCAGGAAGTCGGCCACCGAGCGGGTGTGCCGGTTGCTCTCGCGCACCCCGTGCAGCAGCAGGGCGAGCATGGCCAGGACGATGAGCCAGTCGACGGGGGAGAGGTGCAAGCTGGTGGTCCTTGACGGCGGTCGCGGTGCGGCGGACGGTCGGCCAGCGTCGAGCATAGAGGACCCGCTCACCGGCGCCAAGCACGAGGTCGCCGTGATCGGCCGCGCACGCTCGCTGGCCGGATGATCGGCAACCGCCATCCCGGCGAAATCGTAGTATGCTGGTGGGAGAACACCGACCCGATCCCGAAAGGACCGCGCCGTGTACCAGCCGCATCCGTCTCCATCGCTGCCGACGCCTCGCCGTGGCCGCGCCCCGCGCGCCCGTGGCGCCAGGCTCCTGCTCCTGGCCGGGGCCCTGGCCATGCTCGGCCTGCCCGCCGGGGGGCTCGCCCAGGACGCGACCACCGGGACCGCCGCCGACGCCGCCGTCGCCGCCGACGCCGGCCCCGACCCCCTCGACGCCACCCGCGAGGCCTTCATGGCCGCCGAGACGCCCGAGGGCCGCCTCGAGGTGGTGCGCACGTTCCTCGCCGAGCACCCCGACCA
>JAASSM010000396.1 GCA_021767885.1 bacterium
CGTCGTCGTCGATGAAGTCCCAGCCGATGAGCATGCGGCCGGCGAACTCGGGATGCGCCGCGTCGACACCCGTGTCGAGCACGGCGACGATCACGTCGGGGTCGCCCGTGGTGATCTCCCAGGCCTGGTCGGTATCCATGTCGCAGTCGACCACGCCCACCGGACCCCCGCCTCCGTAGGGGATCACCTGGCCCTGGTTGTCGTGCATCCACTGGGTGGGGTAGAGGGGGTCGTCGGGGATCACCGCCCGCGGCGCCGCGGCCATGGCGCCGGCGGTGGTGCTGCCGACCGTGCCCCCGGTCGCCCCCGGCCCGGCCCCGGCCCCGGCGCCGACGGCGTCCGGTGTCCCGTCCGCGTGGATCGCATGCTTGCCGTTGGCCTCGGCCGCCGCGATCCCCGGGAGCGCCGACAGTGCGGCCAGGGCGGCGGCGGCATCGGCGCCAGGATCGAACCGCACGAGGTACGCCCGGTCCAGGCCGTGACGCCGGGCGAGGTCCGGGTGCCCCGGTGGGAAGCGGAGAGCCGGCCGCACCGAGGCGACCCCGTGGGCGGCGAGCACGTCATCGATGGCGGGCACGCCGAGGGCGGTGCCGTGGTCGCCCGCGGCGAGCGTCACGCGCTGCCGGGCGGCGGTGGTGAGCTGGATGAGCAGACCGTCGCGAGGATCGGGTGACGTGGTGGTGTCCGCCATGGCGACCGTGGCGATGGCCGCGGTCAGGGCGAGGATCATGGCAGAGGCCAGCGGATTGTTCACGCATCGGCGACCCATGGTGGCGCCTCCCGGCTCGTGTGGAGGGAGGCCCGCGCCTCCCGGCCGACCCGGCAGGATTGTAGAGGAGATGAAAAGGTGATATCAATTGTCGGGATCCTTAGCGCGGATCCGCCCGCGCCGCAGCGCCCGGGATCCGAACCGTGCCCCGGCCATCCATGCTAGAATCCGGGACGCACCGGCCGGAGCCCCGCCCAGGAGAGTCGCCATGTCCCGTACCGCCATCCTCGTCGCCCTGACCCTCCTGCTCGCGCCCTCGCTCGCGGTGGCGCTCGAGGTCGCCACCACCTGGTCGACGCCGCGCCTCTACGGCTACCCGCCGCCCGCGGACCTCACCCTCGAGGGCAGCGTCCGGGTCACCTTCACCGGCGATCAGGCCATGACCCCGGCCGACCCCGCCGGGATGATCCGCATCAACGACCACACCTGGTCCGCCGTCCACGCCTGGGACGACACCGGGCCGTGGACCGTGGTCTTCCTGCCCGACGGCGGCGGTGCGCCCGACACCGTGACCGCGGTCCGGGCGCCGGCGCGGCCGCTCGACCTTTCCCACCACGACGGCCTGGTGCTCACCGCCGACACCGAGCGCCCGCATCTGTGGTCGCCGGAGACGGGCATCTACGTCTGGGGCCTGCACGAGAACTGCCTGCAGCGCGGCGAGGAATGGGAGCGGCAAGCCCAGCTCGTGGCCCACGCGCCACCTGGCGTGGTGGTCTGGCAGGAGCCCATCGGCCTGCGCATCAACGGCCAGAGCAGCCGCTACCACGTGCGCAAGGGTCTGCGCGCCTATTTCGACGACCACGGCACGAGCGATCACCTGACGGCCGACCTCTTCGGCGACGGCCCCGGGCGGTTCGCGCGGCTGGTCCTGAAGTCCACGGTCCTGACCTCCGGGATGATCAGCTCCAGCCTCTGGGAGCCGCTGCACCAGGACCTGGGCCACCTCGGCAGCCGGCACCGGCTGGCCGGCCTCTATCTCGACGGCGAGTACTGGGGCGCCTACAGCGTGCGCGAGCGCCTGGACGACGAGTTCGTCGAGGTCACCCACGAGCTGGCCGACGGTGGCGCCTACACCCTGATCAAGGACGACGAGGCCGCCGAGGGCGACGTCCAGGAGTGGTACGACTTCCTCGCCGCCCACGCGGTCCCACCCCAGGACTACGGCGCGCACCAGTGGTACACCGCCCTGCAGGAGCGCCTGGACCTGGAGGCCTACATGGACTGGATGTACCTGAACATCCACGGGGCGTCGTCCGACAACGGCTGGGTCAACAACGTCGCCCTGCTGCGCGTGCACGGCGGCCCATGGCGCTACCTCATGTGGGACGAGGAGGGCCTGATGGCCGAGGCGAACCTCCTGTCCGATCACTTCCGCTTCTACGCCGCCGCCGACTTCGACGAGTTCGAGGAGTTCCGGCCGCCCGAGTGGTCCATGGGCAACTGGTGGCCGCCGCACCAGCCCTGGCGCGACCTCTTCCGGGGCCTGATGCAGAACAGCGAGTTCAAGGCCCGCTTCTCCGCGCGCATCGACCAGCTGGTGGCCGGCCCGCTGTCGGTGGCGTCGCTCCACGCGCGGCTGGACTCCCTCGCCGCGGCCCACGCCCTGGAGGTGAGCAACCACGCCGAGCGCTGGAACCTGGGCGCCGGGCAGTACGCGGCGGAGATCCAGCGGGTGCGGCAGTGGCTGGCCGACCGGGCGCCCATCGTGGCGGCCCAGAAGGTGGCGTTCTTCGAGCACTTCGCCGTGCCGGTGGAGCTGAGCCGCTTCGACGCGGCCGCCGCCGCCGCGGGCGCGCGGTTGACCTGGCGCACCGAGCGCGAGCGCGACAACGCCGGCTTCCAGGTCTGGCGCGCGCGCAGCGGCCCGGACCAGCTCGCCCTGCTGGCCGACTGGCGCGACCACGCCGGGCTGCAGGGCGCCCCCGACAGCGACACGCCCCGCGAGTACGCGTTCACCGACTCCACCCTCGCGCCGGGGGAGCGGGCCTGGTACCAGCTCCGCCACGAGAGCACCGACGGCGCGGTGACCGCGGTGGCGTGGATCGAGCGGGTGGGCCCGCCGGACCTGCCCGGTCTGCGCCTCAACGAGCTGATGGCCGACAACGACGGGGTGATCGCCGACGAGGCCGGCGAGTTCGACGACTGGCTGGAGCTCTTCAACCCCGGGCCCGATGCGGTCTCCCTGGCCGGCCTCGCCCTGGCCGACGATCCGGACGACCCGGCGCCCTGGCCCCTGCCGCCCCTGGACCTGGGCGCCGGGCAGTTCCTGCTGGTGTGGTGCGACGAGGATCCCGGCCAGGGGCCGCTGCACGCCGACTTCAAGCTGTCGGCGGACGGGGAGTCGGCGACGCTCTTCCTGCAGGACGACGGCGACCTCCACGTCATCGACAGCGTGACCTTCGGCCCCCAGGCGACGGACGTGGCGTTCGGCCGGCTGCCCGATGGCGACGGCCCCTGGCAGGTGCTCGCCACCGCCACGCCCGGCGCCAGCAACGGCGATCCGCCCACCGCCGCGCCGGCGGCCGCAGCGGGCCTCGAACTCGCTGGCATCGCGCCGAATCCCACCGCCGGCACCGCGGCCATCCGCTTCGCCACCGGCGCGAGGGCCGCGGGGTCGGTGATGGTGGCGGTCTACGATCTGCGCGAGCGCCTGGTGCGCCAGTGGCGGCGCGAAGGGCTCGCCAACGGCGAG
>JAASSM010000397.1 GCA_021767885.1 bacterium
GTCGACCAGGGCATCGAGCACTCCGGGGGCAGCGCCTTCGGGCCCAACCCCGCGCTGTTCGATCCCGAGGCCATCGTGGAACTGGCCATCGAGGGCGGCTGCAACGGCGTGACCTCCACCTACGGCGTGCTCGGGGCCGTGGCGCGCAAGTACGCCCACAAGATCCCGTTCATCGTCAAGCTCAACCACAACGAGCTGCTCACCTATCCCAACACGTTCGATCAGCGCATGTTCGCCAGCGTGACCCAGGCGTTCGAGATGGGCGCGGTGGGCGTGGGCGCCACCATCTACTTCGGCTCGGAGAACAGCGACCGGCAGATCGAGGAGATCTCCGCCGCCTTCGCCCATGCCCACGAGCTGGGCATGTTCACCGTCCTGTGGTGCTACCTGCGCAACAGCGGCTTCAAGGTGGACGGCACCGACTATCACACCGCCGCCGACCTCACCGGCCAGGCCAACCATCTGGGCGTCACCCTCGGGGCGGACATCATCAAGCAGAAGCAGCCCGAGTGCAATGGCGGCTACAAGGCCATCAAGTTCGGCAAGACCAGCAGCCAGGTCTACGATCAGTTGACCACCGACAATCCCATCGACCTGACCCGCTACCAGGTGATCAACTGCTACATGGGGCGCGCCCCGCTGATCAACTCGGGCGGCGCCTCGGGGGGCGAGAACGACCTCCAGCAGGCCGTCCGCACCGCGGTGATCAACAAGCGCGCGGGCGGTGCGGGGCTGATCTCCGGCCGCAAGGCGTTCCAGCGGCCGCTGAAGGAGGGCGTGGACCTGCTCAACGCCATCCAGGACGTGTACCTCGACCAGAGCGTCACCGTGGCCTGATCGCGTCATCGCCTCCGGGTGCGGCCGCCGGCCGCGGCCGGCGGCGGACGGCCGGGCCCCGACAGCGAGCGGCCCCGTCCTCGGACGGGGCCGCTGCGTGTCCGGCGCCTCCGGGCGCCCGGCGGGGCCGGTGCTCCCGACCGGCGGCTACGGCTTTCCGGTGGTGCCGGCGGGCTCGGCGGCGAGGGCCGCGATCTCCGCCGGCAACTCGAAGACGGCGTCGTCGATGGGCTCGAAGCTCACCGAGTCGATGGTCACGACCTGCTGCATCCCCATCATGGACTGCTCGGTCCGGGTCGCGATCCGGATGCCGTCGAACTCCTGGTATTCCTTGATGGCCGACGTGGTGGGGATGGCACCCATGGGCGTGTGCTGCTCGGACTCCATGCCCACGAGCAGGCCGGTCTCCTGCGAGAAGAAGTGCTGCGACGCGATGCCGGCGTCCGAGACCACCTCGATCTGGTAGGTGGGCGTGCCCTGGAAGTCGGCCTCGCCGATCATGGTGAGCGACGCGTAATCCTCGTCCCGGTAGAGCATGGCGTCGAAGTCGGCCTGATCCGCCGTCTGGGCGAGGGCCTTGCCGGACATGACCTGGGCGCCGGTGGCGGGATCGATGGCCCAGGCCACGCCGTCCAGGTAGCCCTGGCGGACCGTGCCGTAGCCGGGGATCTCGATCTCGACGAGCATCTCGGCGGGGGCCTTGGCCCGGGCGGTCATGGTCCCCTGCATGCCCTGGGCCGGGATGGCGAACGTGCCAGTGGTGGTCATGTGGTCGAGCCCGGCGAGCTTCTCGCCGCCCACCAGCTCGACGAAGCGATCGAGCACCTCGCGGGCGGTGGGCAGGCCGTCCTGGGCCACGGCCGGGACGGCGGGGGCGGCGGTGAGCACGGCGCCGAGGGCGAGGACCGCCAGCAGCCGGCGGGTGGCGTCGGGGGTGTATCGGGTCATGGGTGTCTCCTCGTTCGGGGCCCCGCAGGGCCCGGGATGACGCGGCCGGGCGGCCGCGGTGATCTCAGTCGCGGGCCTGGTCGGTCGCGTGCTCGCCGAGGATCCAGTCCACGGCGGCCTCCAGGGGTGCATCACGGCCGGCGAGGAGATCCTCCCGGCGCAGGGGAACCGTCTGGTCGGGGATCACGCCGCGGCCCTCGAGCCGCACGCCGTCCGGGGAGATGAAGTCGGCGAACGCGAACTGCAGGACGTCGCCGCTGGGCAGCGTCTCCAGCCGCGACGGCAGGGCCTGACCGCCGGACGCGGTGCCGAACACCCGGGCGCGCCCATGCGCCTGCAGACCCTGGGCGAAGATCTCCGACGTGCTCATGCTCAGGCCGTCCTGCAGGACGGCCAGCGGACCGGCGAAGGGCTCCACGCGCTCGCCGGCGCGGTTGGTCAGGCGCGGGTTGACGCGGAACTGGAGGTTCGTCTGGCGGGTGCGCATCTCGCCCAGGGAGACCGGCTCGCGCAGGAAATGGCCGGCCATCCCCATGGACATGCCGCCCACGCCGCCCAGGTTGCCGCGCAGGTCGAGGATGATGCCGTCGGCGTCGCGGTAGGTGTCCATGGCCGCATCGAACTGTCCGGCGATGGGCAGCAGCCAGATGTTGAAGCGGATCAGGCCGATCCGCAGGCCGCCCTGCTCGATCCAGCGATGATCCAGACGGGTGTTCAGCGCCGGCATGTTGCCGAGCTTGTTGACCTCTCCGGGCAGTGCGGCGCGCGTGAGCGTGAACGTCCGCTCTCGGTCGTCGGCATCGGCCAGGACCACGGTGGCCTCGCTGTCCACTGGCCCGCGGACCAGGGCGTTGGCCAGGGACCAGAGACGGACCTCGCGATCGGCGGGTTCGAGGTCGTCGCCGACGGTCTCGATCACCGTGGCGAAGCGTGTTCCGCCCACCTCGCGGAGGATCCAGCCGGGAGCGATGCCGGCCTGCTCGGCGGGCGAACCGGCGTCCACGTGGGTGATCAGGATGCGGTCGTCGGCCAGGCGCAGCTCCAGCCCCAGGCCACCGCGGTCGGCGCCGGCGGCCTCCGGGTCGGTGACGTCGGCCTCGGCCAGGGCGTCGGCGGCGTCGCGGGGCATCAGGCCGAAGTGGGAGAGCCCGGTGCGGGCGATCATGCGGTTGATCACGGCGTGCAGGCTGTCCAGGCTGGCGGTGCGGGCCTGCGGGCGCAGCTCGGTGCGCACCGCATCCCAGTCCACGCCCTCGTGGTCGGCATCGTAGTGGTTGCGATCGATGAGGGCCCAGGCGGAATCGAACGTGGCCACCGCCAGGTCCGGCTCGATGGGCGCGGTCCGCGGTGCCGGCCCCGTGCCCGAGCAGGCGCCCAGGCTCACCGCCATGGCGGCCAGCAGGAGCGTGCCCGGCAGGGGGCGACGGAGGGATCCCTTCATGGTCGACATCCTCGGGTCGGGGGGTCCGGTGTGCTGCCGAGGGTATGATGCGCAGCGTGCCCAGGAAAGTTGCGTTTGGCGGAGACGACAAGGGCCCGGCGGAGCCCGGCGGCGATCTCAGGTCCGGCGGTCGGCCGGCAGGGGGTCCGGCAGATCCCGCGCCACGGTGGCCAGGTCCACGTTCTCCGCCGCATCGGCGAGTCGCGCGGTCATGGCGCGCCA
>JAASSM010000398.1 GCA_021767885.1 bacterium
GGCTTCGGCAACATGAAGGCCCTGTCCGCCCGCAACGACGATCCGGCCACGGCGAGCCGGCCGTTCGACCGCGAGCGCGACGGGTTCGTGCTGGGGGAGGGGGCCGGCATCCTGGTGCTGGAATCCGAGGAGCATGCCACCGCACGCGGCGCCACCATCCTGGGGCGCATCGTGGGCTATGGCGCCAGCGGCGACGCCTACCACATGACCCAGCCGGACAACGACGGCAACGGGGCGCAGGCCTCCATGCGCGCGGCCCTGGCCAGCGCCGGCATCGCGCCGGAGCAGGTGGGATACATCAATGCCCACGGCACCTCGACGCCGTTCAACGACAAGATCGAGACCCTGGCCATCCGGCGCGTCTTCGGCGACCACGCCGACCACCTGAAGGTCAGCTCGAGCAAGTCCATGATCGGCCACCTGCTCGGTGCGGCGGGCGCGGTGGAGGCCGCGGCCACGGTGCTGGCCCTGCGTGACGGCGTGCTGCCGCCCACCACCAACCTGCAGAACCCGGATCCGGAGTGCGACCTGGACTACTGCGCCAACGAGGCCGTCCGCCAGCAGGTGGAGTACGCGCTGTCCAACTCCTTCGGCTTCGGCGGCCACAACGTGACGCTCTGCTTCCAGGCGGTGTCCTGAGTGCCATGAGCCTGAAGGACCTCTGGCAGAAGCTGCGGGGGGCGGCGGCCGATGGCGACGCCGCCCCCATGGCCGAGGACCCCGAGCGGCGGCGGCTGCTGGAGGCCAGGGTCGGACACACCTTCTCCGATCCCGACCTGCTCGACCGGGCGCTGCTGCACCGCTCCCACGCCCTGGTGGTCAAGAACTCCCGCGAGGACAGCAACGAGCGGCTGGAGTTCCTGGGCGATGCCGTCCTCGGCCTGGTGGTCAACGACCATCTCTACCGCCGCTTCCCCGATGCCAGCGAGGGCGACCTCACCAAGATGAAGTCCCTGCTGGTCTGCCGGGACCGGCTCAATGCCGTGGCGTCGCGCCTGGATCTCGGCGATCATATCCGCATGTCGCGGAGCGAGGCCGCCACCGGGGGCCGGCGTCGAGCGAGCATCCTCGCCGACACCACCGAGGCGGTGATCGGCGCGGTCTACCTCGACGGCGGCCTGGCGGCGGCCCAGCGCATGATCGATCGCTGCGTGCTGAGCGGCACCGAGGATCTGCTGGCCACGCCCGGCCAGGAGAATCACAAGAGCCGCCTGCAGGAGATCATCCAGGCCCGTTTCAAGAGCCCGCCACGCTACCGCGTCACCAGCGCCGAGGGCCCCGATCACGCCCGGATCTTCCGGGTCAGCGTGGTGTTCAACGGTCACGTGCTCGGCCGCGGCGAGGGGGCCAACAAGAAGGCCGCCGAGCAGGAGGCCGCGCGGCAGGCGCTGGCGGCCCTGCACGCCCGCGACGAACTTCTCGATCTGCTCGCCGCCCCGCCCGCGGACTGAACGCCACCGGGACCGCGACACCGGAAGGACTGCGATGACCCGGCTCTGCCCGTCTTCCGCCCTCTCGCCGTGGCTGCTGGCCCTGGCGCTCCTGGTGACCACGGCGCCCGGCCTGGCCACCACGCCGCCGGAGGAACTGCCCCTGCCCGCCGACCGCGTCATGCTCCTGCCGGACAATCCGGGGCAGGACATCGGCCTGCCGCTCGGAGCGACCAAGGCCTACGCCCTCGGGCGTTCCCTGCAGCAGCAGGGGCAGACCGAGGCGGCGCTGCAGTACCTCAACCGCGCGTACCGCCTGGCGCCCGATGCGCCGCGGATCGCACGGGCCTACGCCCAGAGCCTGGTGGAGGCGGGCTTCGTGGGCGATGCCGCCCGGGTCTACGGCGACCTCGTCCGGGCCGATCCCGACAACACCGAGGACCGCCGCCACTACGCCATGCTGCTGGCCCAGTCGGGACGACCCCGCTCGGCCCTGGAGGCCGTGCGCGAGGTACGCGACCGCGACGATTCGGACCCCCTGCTCATCAAGCTGGAAGCCGACCTGCTCGGCGAGCTCGGCCGCGTGGACGAGGCCATCGCCGTCTACCGCGAGGCGCGCCGCGCCGATCCCGACCGCGCCGAGGACTACACCCTGGCGGCGGGCTCGTTGCTGCAGTCCCACGAGCGCTTCGACGAGATGGCCGGCCTGTTGCGCGAGGGGCTGGCCGAGGACGCCACGTCGCTGCCCATGCGCCTGGCCCTGGTCCGCTACCTGCTGCACGAGCGACGCCTGAACGAGGCCCGCATCGAGGCCGCCAATGGCGACCAGGCCCGGCGGGCGGCCGGGGTCAGCACGCGACCGGAGGCGAGCCTGGAACTGGCCGAGATGCTGGCGCGGCGCGGCGACTACACCGGCGCGGCCGACGTGCTCACCGGCGTCCGCGAGCGGGGTTTCCGCGACCGCGAGGCCGAGGCCCAGCTCGCACGCTACCGGCTCGGCCTCGGCGAGGTGGATGCGGCGCTGACCCTGCTGCCGGAGGCCGCGGCCCGGTGGGACCAGGACGCGGAGCTGCGCTACCTCTGGGGGCGGGCCCTCGAGATCAAGGACGACATCGCCGGCGCCCGGCGCCGGCTGGCCGAGGCGGTGGAGCTGGCCCCGACCATGGCCATCTACCGCGTGGGGCTGCTCCGGCTGCTGGTGCTGCACGAACGGGAGGCCCTGTCCGCCACCGAGCCCACGCCCGAGCAAGTGGCGGTGCAGGAGCTGGCCCGCGAGCATCTGCGGAAGGCGTCGGTCACCCTCCATCCCAAGGATGCGGACGGCCACATGATCGTCGCCTACGCGTTCCGCGAGCTGGGCGAACTGGACCGCGCCTGCCGGCACTTCCAGATGGCGGCCGAGGTCCACGACAATCGCGTCGGGGCGCTGCTCGAGCTGGCCTTCTGCCAGCAGGAGGCCGGCCGCGTGGGCGAGGCCCGCAAGACGCTGACCAACCTCGCAGCCGAGTTCCCCGACGATCCCGAGGTCGCCAACAGCTACGGCTACTTCCTGGCGGAGGTGGGGGAGGACCTGGAACTGGCCGAGGAGCTGGTCCGCCGGGCGCTCGCCGCCGATCCGGACAACGGGGCCTACCTCGACTCCCTGGGGTGGGTCTACTTCCAGCAGGGCGACTACCAGGCGGCCTTCGACTGGCTGGTGCGGGCGGCCAACGAGCGTCCCGACGACCCGGTGATCCTCGAGCACCTCGGCCGCGCCCTGGCCCGTCTGGGCGAGCAGGATCGCGCCCGCGAGGTGTTGCAGCGGGCCCTGGCCGCCGGTGGCGATCCTGGGGTGTTGCGGCCGCTGATCACGGAGCTCGGCGGTGACCGGTGACCGTTGGCGACCGGTGCTGGCCGTGGTCGTCCTGCTGATGGCGTTCCCGGGCATCACCGGGGACAGCTCCGCGGTGGCGGCGCCGCCGTCGGATCCGCCCGACGGGCAGGTGATCGCCGCGCGGCTCGTGGAGGGGCAGTGGA
>JAASSM010000399.1 GCA_021767885.1 bacterium
GCCCGGGAATCCACGGATTCCCGGGCGCCTTCATGTGAAGAGGACTCCCCCGACGCTCACGCCGGCTCTGGCGTGCCAACCCCCTCGTCCGCAGGCAGTTGACGGAAGATCCCGTGGAGGTACACCGCGGTGTACCTGAACGGGCCTTCACGCCAACAATTCTCCGCCCACCTGGACCACGCTTTATATTTTCGCTTTTTATTTGTCCCTCCGGCCCGTCCCGGGGTGCCGTTCCAGGTGTGCTCCCCGGGGGGCCCCGGAGGACGCCCCCGGGGAGAACCCCTGCAAGGCCCCGACGGCCCCCAGACAGCTCACTCCGGACACCTGGCATCGAGGTCCTGGGGCCTGGGTCCTCGACCGCATGCCGGAGGGCTGGTCGTCAGTCCGCCGCGCGCCGCGTCACCGTCAGTCCGCCGCGCGCCGCGTCACCGTCAGTCCGCCGCTCCCTCGGCCGTGCCGCCCGGGCCTTCCAGCTCGCCCACCACGTCGCTCACCGACTCGGCCGTGGCCGCGGCCACCAGCCAGTCCTCGAGCTGGTCGCGGTCCTCCTCCGCCAGGATGTGCTCGGCGTGGGCCTCGCTCACGTCCAGGCCGCGGGTGCGCATCAGGGCGACCACGCTCTCGGCCACCTGGCGGGCCTCCGCCTTCTCCTGCTGCTCGAGGGCCGCCTCCATGGGCATGGTCTTCATCTGCAGCTTCTCGCCGGTGGCGGCGGCCACCATGCGGTACCACTCCTCGGGGTAGCCCTCGAACTGGGGCTTGCCGAACTCGTCCTTGATGTTGCCGTCGAGGTACTTGTAGAGCAGCTCGTCGAAGAGCTGGTTCCAGCGGTCCACCACGCCGTTGCCCGCCTGCGCCGAGTACTCCGTCAGGTAGTCCCTGGCCAGCCGGGGCGACTGCTCGTACAGCGCCACCGCCGCGGCGTCCACCTCCGGCACCTCGCCCAGGAACTGGCCCTCGAGCTGCTGCTGCACCAGCTGGACGTCGGCGATCATGTCGCTGTAGCGCAGGTAGGCGAAGTTGGCCACGCGGTTGAAGGACCAGAACGCGGCGTCGTAGTCCACGTCGTGGTAGCCGCCGGTGCCCTCGCGGAAGGCGTAGGGCGCCTCGGTGATGCCGCAGTAGGCGGGGAAGTAGACCGTGGAGTAGGTGTCGTCCACGCCGAACCAGAGGATGCCGCCCACCGGGTCGGGCAGCCAGTCGCGCATCTGGGCCACGAAGGAGAAGCCGGTCTGCTGGGTGGAGACGGCGCGCTCGTTGAAGTACTCCTGGCCGTCCACCTCCCAGGTCAGCGGCCGCCAGCGGTAGGGCTTGGCGTAGGGGCCGGCGCCGACGTCGGCGGTCATGTCCAGGGGCGTGCCCTGGAAGTGGTCGCGCATGTAGCCCATGACGTCGGCCACGGTCACCTTCTCCTGCGGCTCGATCCACAGGGGCACCGGATCGGCGTCGGGGTCGCCCAGCACCCAGTCGGTGCCGTGCTCGCCTCCGGGCGCGGCGCGCTCGAACATGCACCAGACGCGCGCCTCGCAGAAGCGGCGGGTGCCGAAGGCGTCGGGGTCGTAGACGGCGGTGAAGTCGAACTCCTCGTCCGGACCCTCGTACCAGCCCTTCTCGCGGGCGAGCTCGATGACGTCGGGCGCGTAGAGCGTGTTCTCGGGGTCGTCCAGGGGGAAGGTGCGGATGCGCGCGGCGTTGGCGTGGCCGCTGACCATGCCGTCGGGCACGCGGCGGGCCACCCACACGGCGCCCGTGTTGCCCGGGCCCTTGCCGATGAGGTCCATGATCCAGACCTCCTCGGGGTCGCCGATGGAGAAGGACTCGCCCTTGCTGTAGTAGCCGTACTCGTCCAGCAGCGAGGTCATGATCTCGATGGCCTCGCGGGCGGTGCGCGCGCGCTGCAGCGTGATGTACTTGAGGCTGCCGTAGTCGATGATCCCCTCCCAGTCGCGCAGCTCGGGCCGGCCGCCCCAGGTGGACTCGGCGATGGTCACCTGATGCTCGTTCATGTTGCCCACCACCGAGTAGGTCTCGGGCGCCTGGTCGATCTTGCCCAGGTACTTGCCCGTGTCCCACTCGTACACCTCGATCTGCGTGCCGGGCGCGTGCTTGCCGGGCGGCCGGTAGTAGAGCTCGCCGTAGAAGCTGTGCGAGTCCGCCGAGTAGGTGATCATGGTGGATCCGTCGGCCGACGCGCCGGCGGTGATCAGGAAGTTGGTGCAGGCCTGGGCCACCGGCAGGCCGCCGAGCAGCACCGCCAGCGCGAGGGCGAGGACGACCCCGGCGGACGGGGTCTTGCGGGTGGTCGTGGTCGAGGCGTTCCGGCGCGGCCGGCGCGGCAGTCGGGATCGGCTGTCGGTCATGTCGCGTCGCTCCTGGGGCTGGGCTGGGGACGTGCTCGTCGCTGGGTGACGGGGTCGGCGAGAAGACATAAAGGATACGACCGCGCCGCGAGTTCCGCGACGGCCACCGGTGCGGCTGGCGGTGGCCGCCCGGGCCCCGCCCGCACGGCTTCCGCGCCCCACCGGTCGCCCCACGTGCGGCTCCCTGGCACGCCCTCGCGATTTCCTTCCCCCCCGCTGTGATTCCCACCGCCGCGCTGCACTTCTGGTCGTACTCCCCCTCGGTCCCCTCACGACCCGCCGGAGGTGTGTCATGCGTACCCGTCCCCTGACCATGAACGCCGCCCTGGGGCTGGTCCTGATCGCGCTCGTGGCCCTGGCCGCGGCCGTGGCCCTGGCCGATCCCGATCCCGCCCGGACGCCCCGCGAGCCCGCCCAGCCGGTCGCGCCCGCCCAGCCCGCCGGCTCCGCCACCGCCGCGTCCACCCCACCGGTGGCCATCAACCAGGCGGAGATCACCCAGGGCGTGCCGGCTGATCCGGACGCCGCCCGGCAGGCCGCCGCGGCCGCCGCGGCCGCCAAGGCCGGCCTCGACGCCCTGCCGCCGGTGATCGCCGAGATCCGCGCCACCCTGGACGCGGCCCACGCCGCGGTGGCCGAGCTGCAGGCCCGCCTGCAGGCCACCGACCAGCCCGACGCGCGGCTCGCCCTGCAGCAGCAGATCGCCACGCGCAAGCAGCAGGCCGAGCTGGACATCCTGGCCATCCAGGTCCGCGCGGCCCAGGCCCGCGGCGACCAGGCCCTGGCCGCCGAGCTCGAGGCCGCCATCGCCGCCATCCTCGATCCGCCCGTGCCCGCGTCGCCGGCCGAGCCGCGTCCGGCGCCCGCCGGCCAGCGCTGAAAGGAGCCGCCATGCGCACCCTCGCCCGGTGTCTGCTCCTGCTGGCCGCCGGCTGCGGGCTGATCGCCCTCGGCCCGGCGGACCACGCCCGGGCAGACGTCTCCCCCGCCATCACGGTCCGGCTGGTCTCGCCCTTCGAGGCCGTCACGGCCGGCCCGACTTACCAGGGCCGCCTGGAGATCTCCGCCGGTGAACCCGGC
>JAASSM010000400.1 GCA_021767885.1 bacterium
GGCGGCGTTGCGCTGCTTGAGCGGCATGCGCGCCGACCACACCCCCGACAGGATGGGGGCGGTCTTGCCGCCCAGCAGCTCGCCACGCCAGACCGGCAGCTCGGCCGGGCCGGCGGCGAGGTCGGCCCGCAGGACGGTGAGGAAGTCCGCGAAGGAGCCGTGGACGAACTCGGTGTCCGGGAAGGCCTCGCGCAGGGCGGCGAGCATGGCGCCGAGGTCGCGCTGCGGACCGTGGTGGTCGCAGCCGTTGCTCAGCAGCCAGGTCTGGCTGCGCGCGCGCGCGGCCATGCGGTCGAAGAGGCGGCCCACCTTCTCCACCGCCAGCGCCGGATCGCGCTCGCGGCGGGTATGGGCGTGCCACAGCTCGGCGTGGCCGAGGGCGGCGGCGTTGACGTAGCCGTCCTCCTGGTTGATGGCCAGCACGCGGCTGCCGTCCGGCGCCTCCCACCACCACTCCAGGCCCAGGCGCTCGTGCTCGTCGCCGTGGCCGCGCCAGTAGAGGAAGCTGTCGATGCCGGCCTGCTGCAGGATCTGGGGCATCTGGGGCAGGTGGCCGAAGGTGTCGGGCAGGTAGCCCACCTTCTGCACGCCGCCCAGGCGGGCGGCGGTGGCGTGGCCGATCTGCAGGTTGCGCACGGTGGCCTCGCCGGAGACCAGGAACTCGTCCGGCAGGATGGACCACGGGCCCAGGGCGAGGCGGCCGGCGGCCACCAGCGCGCGCAGGCGCTCCTCCTGGTCGGGCCGGGCGGCGAGGTAGTCCTCCACCGGCAGGGTCTGGCCGTCGAGGCAGAAGTGCTGGAAGGCGGGGTCGTGCTCCAGCAGGTCGAGCACCGCGTCCACGGTCTCCAGGAGCTGGACGCGGAAGCGGGGGAAGGTCAGGTACCACTCGCGATCCCAGTGGGTGTGCGAGACCACGAAGGCGCGGCGGGGGGCGGCGGTCATGCAGGCTCCTCGGTGCAGGCGGCGACAACGTCGGCCACGCGGCCGGTGGCCAGGCCGACGCAGGTGTCGGCCGCGCCGTAGACCACGCGCAGCTTGCTGTCCGGCGGCAGGGTGCCGTCGTCCAGGGGCGGGTCGCCGACCAGGCCGGAGGGGAAGACCACGTTGGGCACCTGGCCGATCATCTCCCAGGGCTCGCGTGGCTCGAGGATGTTGTCCCGCGTGCGGGCGAGCACGCGGCCGGGATCCTCGCGGTCGAGGATCACGGCGCCGGCCTGGTAGATGCCCGCGCCGAGGTGGGTGGCCACGCCGTGATAGATCAGCAGCCAGCCCTCGCGAACCTTCACCGGCGGCGGGCCGGCGCCGATGAGCTCGTCCCAGTAGTGGCGACGACCGCTCATCACCGCACCCTCGGTGCGCCAGCGCTCGAGGTCGTCGCTGGTGCGCAGCTCGATCACCTCGCCGCTGACCGCGCCGCCGGCCGGGCGCACCGTGTTGGGGCGCTCGAGCAGGACGTAGCGGCCGCCGATGGTCTCGGGGAACAGCACGCCGTTGCGCACGTCGCGGTCGCCGGTGACGGCGAGCAGCTCGAGGCGGGTGAAGTCCTCGGTGGCGAAGATGCCCACGCGGCAGCCCCGGTCCAGGTCCAGGGCGCAGGTGACGTACCAGCGGCCGTCGAGGCGGGTGATGCGCGGGTCGTAGACGTGGTGGACGGTGCCCCGGAGGCGCTCCAGGCCGGCGATCTCCACCAGCCGGGGCTCCACCTCGCAGGCGTCGCCGCCGCAGCCGAAGGCCCGCATCAGCACCGTGCGCCGGCCGCGGGTCTGCACGCGCAGCAGCAGCAGGGGCTGGCCGTTGGCGAGGCGGCAGGCGCCGGGATTGAACACGCTGGTGGCGTCGATGAGCCGGGGGGGGACGTCGGGGATCTGCTCGCGGGTGAGCAGCGGGCCGCGCGCGTCGCGCTGGAGGATCATGGTGGCGCCTCCACGGTCGGGGGTACCGGGCATCGTACGCCCGGCCGCCACCGGGGGCAAGAGGCCGGCCGATCCCGGCAGCCACCGCCGCCGGGCCCCGCCGCTCAGCGGCCGTCCGCTCGGCGGCCGTCGGCGGCCAGGGCCCGGGCGCGCCGGGTCTGGTCGTGGTCCTCGCCCATGGTGGCCGCCAGGGCCGCGGCGGCCTCGGCGGCCGCCGCCCGGCTGCGGTCGTGGCGGCCGCGGGCGGCCGCGGTCTCGGCCAGGTGCAGGAGCGCCTCGCCGAACTGGCGGCGCAGGTTGGGCAGGTGCCGGCGGTGCATGGCCACCGCCCCGGCGAGGATGGCCTCGGCGGCGGCGAGGTCGCCGGCGGCGTGGGCCGCCTGCCCGCGGCGGGTGCGGGCGATGGCCAGCAGGCCGCTGTCGGGGCCGTGCAGCTCGCGGATGATGGCCTCGCCCGCCGCGAACCGGGCGTCGGCGGCGGCGGGCTGGTCGAGGGCCAGGTGGGCCAGTCCCAGGTTGATCTCGGCGGCGGCCACGTAGAGGTGCGTCTCGCCGAAGGCGTCGCGCTGGATCCGCACCGCCTCCTCGAGCATGGGGACCGCCTCGTCCACGCGGTCGCGCTCGATCAGCAGGTTGGCCAGGTTGATGAGCGAAAGGCCGATCTCCACGCGGTTGTGCCGCAGGGTGCGCTGGATGGTCAGGGCCTGGCGATGCAGCTGCTCGGCCTGATCGAGGCGGCCGAGGTTGTGGGCGGTCAGCGCCCAGTTGCTGTAGAGCGAGCCGAAGGTGCTGTGCAGCTCGGGCAGGCTGCGCGAGAGATACGCCTCGGCCCGGGCGTAGGCGGAGTCGGCCGCGGCCAGTCGCCCCAGGCCGCTGAGGGCCACGCCCAGGTTGGTCCAGTTGCGGCCCAGGGACTGCTGGGTGCGCGGGTCCGGATCCGCGGGGTCCAGCCGCGCGAGCACCTGCTGGTAGCGCACGACGGCGGTGGCGTCGTCGCCGCGCTCGGAGGCCAGGCGCGCGTGCACCGCCAGCGGCACGGTCAGCCAGTGCGGATCGTCGCGGGGATGGGCCTGGCGGTAAGCCAGGCAGGAGTCGATCTGGGCGGCGGCCGCGTCCAGCTCCCCGAGCTCGAGCAGCGCGCTGGCCAGCTCGATGCGGGTGTCGGAGATGGCGTCGCTCTGCGGCCCCTCGGCGGCCTGGTAGGTGCGCAGCCGCTGGCGCTGCAGGTCGCGGCTCTCGGCGAACAGGCCGAGCTGGAAGTGGACGTCCGAGAGCACGTCCATGAGGGCGGCGCGGTCGGAGGGGTCGCCCTGCATCTCGCCCACCTCCGCGCGCCCGCGCTCGAGGATCTCGCGGGCCGTGAGGTCGGCGCCGGCGTTGACGTTGGGGTCGGCCACGCGGAAGAGATCCATCAGGAAGGTGTTGATGGTCTGGGCCCGCAGCGCCTCCCGCTGCGCCTGGTCCCGCTGATTCGCCGCGACGCGGGCCTGCCAGGCGGTGGTGGCGGTGCCGGCCAGCACCGCCA
>JAASSM010000401.1 GCA_021767885.1 bacterium
GGGATGCCTTCCACGCGGGCTACGCCTTCGCGCGGGCACGGGGCGACGGCTGGCAGGCCAGCCTGGAGCTGGGCGCGGCGGTGGCCGCCCTGGGCTGCACCGGGTGGGGCGGGCGCGAGGCCCTGCCGGACCTGGCGGCGGCCGAACGCCTGCGGCGGGACGGTCCGCGCCGGACCGAGCGGCCGCCGGACGGGTGAGCGCCCGCGATCCGGACTGGACATTCGCCGCATTTTCGCCTAACCTGCCGGGGACACCCAAACCTGGTGCCCGCCGCGGCGGGCGCCGGCCCCGTGGAGGTTCCGGCATGTCGCTCACGCCCCGCCAGTCCCAGATCCTCGAGTACGTGCGCCAGTACAGCGAAGAGGTGGGCTACGCGCCCACGCTGCAGGAGATCGGCGCCCGTTTCGGTCTGTCCTCGGTGGCGACGGTCCACAAGCACGTCAGCCAGCTCGTGAGCAAGGGGTACCTCCGGCGGGAACGGCGCAATGCCAGCCGCGACCTGACCGTGGTCGGCGATGCGCCCGGCCGCCGACCGGGCACGGCCGTGGTGCCGCTGCTCGGGACGGTGGCCGCGGGGCTGCCCATCGAGGCGTTGCCCGAGGCGGAGGACCTCGCCCTGCCGGAGCAGTGGCTGGGCCGGCGGCGCACCTTCGCCCTGCGGGTGCGGGGCGATTCCATGATCGAGGAGCAGATCCGCGACGGGGACGTCGTGGTGGTGGAGGAGCGGGAGACCGCCCGCAACGGCGAGACCGTGATCGCCCTGATCGATGGCGAGAACGCCACGGTGAAGCAGTACCAGCGGCAGGGCGCCACCATCCGCCTGATCCCGGCCAATGCCACCATGGCGCCGCTGGAGTACCCGGAGGAACGGGTGCGCGTGCAGGGCGTGGTGGTCGGGGTCCTGCGGCGGTTCTGATGCGGCAGCACCGGCCGCGGCGTGGCGCCATGGCCGGGTGGGCGCTTGTTGACGCTTGCCGCACCGACGGTTAGCATTGCCTCCGGGCCGCGTCCCGCCCCGGGACGCGCCGCCGTGCACGGAGGCTTGGACCATGACCCCAGCGGGACGCAAGGGCGACCTCGACGAGATCTTCGAGATCCTCGTCACGTCGTACGTGGAGAAGGGCCGCGCGCGGACGGCGGAGGGCGACCTCTGCTGGCGGCCGGCCACCGACGTCTACGAGACCGCGGACCAGCTCGTGGTCCAGATGGAGCTCGCGGGCCTGCAGCCTGCGGCCATCGAGGTGCTCTGCGATGCCCGGACGCTGGTGGTCCGGGGCCAGCGGGCGGAGTCCGCGGAGCCCGGACGCCGCCACTTCCATACCATGGAGATCGACGTCGGCCCGTTCGAGCGTCGCGTGCCCCTGCCGACGGAGATCGACCCGTCCACCGCCGCCGCCCGCTACCAGGGCGGCTTCCTCTTCATCACCTTCCGCAAGGGCGCACCGCGTCCGGGGCGGAGCCGCCAGATCCCCGTGGACCGCTAGCAGCGGCGGAGGAGCCAGTCCATGAGCGACCGCGCCATCGGCAGCAAGGAAGAGCTCGACGCCCAGGCCGCATCGCTGCCCGCGACCCTGCCCATCCTGCCCATCAGCGAGGCGGTGATCTTCCCGTACATGATGGTGCCGCTGGTGCTCAGCGACGCCAACCTCATCAAGCTGGCGGACGAGTGCCTGGCGGGGGACAAGATCCTCGGCGCCTTCGCCCAGCGTCCGGAGGCCGAGGACGACGAGGAATCGTCCGGTGCCGACGGTGCCGATGACGGCGACGCCGGGGACGAGATCTACAGCGTGGGGACCGCGGTGCGCATCCAGAAGATGCTCCGGTTCCCCGATGGCAGCATGCGCCTGCTCGGCCAGGGCGTGGCCCGCTGCCGCATCAAGCGCATCCTGCAGCGTGAGCCGTATCTCCGGGCGGAGGTGGTCCCCGTCCGGGAGGAGGGGGCCGAGGACTCCCAGACCCTCGCCTACATGCGCGGCGTGGCCAACAACTTCCTGAAGATCATCGACGCCAGCGAGTCGCTCTCGGACGAGCTCAAGGTGGTGGTCATGAACATCGACGATCCGGGCCGGCTCGCCGATCTCATCGCCACCAACCTGGACATCGACGTGACCGAGAAGCAGGAGGTGCTGGAGGAGCCGTCGCCGCGCAAGCGTCTGCAGGTCCTCTCGCAGATCGTCGTGCGCGAGCTCGACGTCCTGGAGCTGGGACAGCAGCTGCAGAGCAAGGTGCGCAAGTCCATCGACAAGGACCAGCGCGAGTATTACCTGCGGCAGCAGCTCAAGGCCATCCGGCGGGAACTGGGCGACGAGGACGAGAGCACCGTCGAGCTGGACGAGCTGCGCGAGCGCCTGGACGAGGCCGATCTGCCGGAGCGGGTGGAGGCCGCCGCCGAGCGGGAATTCGATCGCCTCGGTCGCATGTCGCCCGGAGCGAGCGAGTACACCGTCAGCAAGACCTACCTGGAATGGCTGCTCGACCTGCCCTGGAACACGGCCAGCGAGGACAAGCTGGACATCAAGCGGGCCGAGCAGGTGCTCGAGCGGGATCACTACGGCCTGGAGGACGTCAAGGAACGGATCCTCGAGTTCCTGTCGGTGCGCAAGCTCAAGCAGGACCACCGCGGCCCCATCCTCTGCCTGCAGGGCCCGCCGGGCGTGGGCAAGACCTCGCTGGGGCGCAGCATCGCCGAGGCCGTCGGCCGCAAGTTCTTCCGCTTCTCCCTCGGCGGCATGCGGGACGAGGCGGAGATCCGTGGCCACCGCCGGACCTACGTGGGGGCCATGCCGGGGCGGATCATCAGCGGCATCAAGGACTGCGGCACCAACAACCCGCTGATCATGCTGGACGAGATCGACAAGCTCGGGCAGGACTTCCGCGGCGATCCGGCCAGCGCCCTGCTCGAGGTCCTCGACCCCGAGCAGAACCACGACTTCACCGACCACTACCTCGCCCTGCCGTTCGACCTGTCGCGGGTGATGTTCATCACCACCGCCAACATGCTGGACACCATCCCGCGGCCGCTCCTCGATCGCATGGAGATCATCCAGCTGCCGGGCTACACCAACCTGGAGAAGCTGCAGATCGCCAAGCGTTACCTGGTGCCGCGGCAGATCGGCGAGAACGGGCTGACGCGCAAGAAGATCCGCTTCACCGACGCCGGACTGATGAGCGTGATCGAGCACCACACCCGGGAGGCGGGGGTGCGGGAACTGGAGCGCAAGATCGGGGCGGTGTGCCGCAAGGTGGCGCGCAAGGTGGCGCGGGGCGGCCGCAAGCCGCACACCGTCAGCGCCCGGAACCTCCCGGACTACCTCGGCCATCCCGATTACACCGGCGACCGCCTGCGTCGCCGCGTGCGCGCGGGCGTGGTCACCGGGCTGGCGTGGACACCGGTGGGCGGCAAGATCCTCTACATCGAGGGCCTCAGCCTGCCC
>JAASSM010000402.1 GCA_021767885.1 bacterium
CATGGCCCACCACGTGCGCACGGCCGGTGCGGCGGCCCTCGATCCCGGGCCGGAGCTCAAGGCCTGGCTCGCCACCACCCGGGACGACCCCACCGTCCTGACCACCGCCGACCTGCTCCACCGCATCGCCGCGCGCGTGGACCACCGCATCGCCGCGGTGGCGCTGCCCGGCGGCCCGTGGGCGCGCGCGCCGCGTCCGGTGGCCGAGGTGGCGGCCACGGCGGTGGGCACGGACTGGGAGCGGGCCCTGGTCCTGCAGGCGCTCCTCGCCGAGGCCGGCTTCGCCCCCGAGCTCGGCCTCTTCGGTCGCGACGTTCGCGGCGACGGCGGCGAGGGCGGCGAGGGCGATGGCCGTGGCGATGGCACGGAGGCACCGCTGATCGCCGACCGCCTCGACGCGTTCCGCGTGGTGGTCCGCGCGGGCGACGACAACTGGTGGCTCGCACCCGGCCAGGACCGGGCGTGGAGCGGCAGCAGCGACCAGCCCGGCCGCACCGGCCTGTTCCTCGCCAGCGACGGCGGCCATCGCCTCTACGCGGTGCCCACCCCGCCGGGCCGCTGCACGTGGACGGCGCACCTGGCCCCCACCGACGGCGCCGATGGTGCCGCCGGCGGCTGGACCGCCACCGCCGAGCTGACCCTCGCCGGTCCCTACCGCGACCGGCACCAGGACGCCCAGGACCTGGCCAGCCAGCTGGCCGCAACCCTGCTGCCGGGTGGCGAACTGACGGCCGTGGACGTGCACCACGACACTCCCACCGAGCTGTCGTTGCGGGTGACCGCGACGGCGGCGCAGCTGGGCGACACGCTGGGCGACCTCACCGTGGTCCCCATCCCGTGGCCCGCCGCCGGTCTGCCGGACCACCTGCCCCCGGGCGCCCGCCTCACCGACCCCGTGCGCACGCTCCCGCTCTGGGTCGACACGCCCGGCACCGAGACCTGCCGCATCACGATCACCCTGCCACCGGGCCTGACGGCCGACGCCCCGCGCGCGGGCCAGGAGACGTTCTCCCACGCCCTCGGCCAGGTGACCCGCTCCTGCGAGCACGGCGATGGCCAGGTGACCCTGACCCGGTCCATCGACCTCGCCGCGGGCCGGATCTCGCCGGACCAGTGGCCCGGATTGCGGGCCAGCCTCACCGCGGCCGAGCGCTGGCGCAGCCGCTCCCTGGTCCTGCGCCCCACCACCACCGGAGCGGCCGACTAGCCCGCTCCCCACACCGGCCGACCCGGCCGTCGGCGATCCCCGGAGGGTGGCCCGGACCCAGGAATCCGGACCACCCCCGGGACTCCCCGCCGATCCCGGTCACGCCGGCCATCCTGACCTCCGCGGACTCGGCCGGCGATCCGGCCGCCCACGGAAGGGCGACCTCCCGCACATGATCGGCCCCGCCCAGGTCCGGCGACCCGGCGCCCGGCGACGCGGCATCCTGCGACCCGGCGTCCTGCGGCCTGGCATCAGGCGACGCGGCGTCCTGCGGCCCCGCATCCGGCAGCCCGGCGGCCCCGCCCTCGTCCGGCGGCCCTGCATCCTGCGACCCCGCATCCTGCGACTCCGCATCCGGCAGCCCCGCCGCGTGGCCGGCCGCCTCCCGCTCGTGCCAGAACTGGTGACACGCCGCGCACAGGGTCACCAGGTTCGCCGGATCGTTGCTCCCGCCACGCTTCCGCGGCACCCGGTGATGGATCTCCAGGAACCGCGTCCGACCGCAGCCCGGCGCCTGGCAACGCAATCCATCCCGCTCCAGCACCTGCCGCCGCACCCGCTGCGGGATGGTGGTCGTGTTCCGCCGGCCCGGCACGCTCACCGCCGCATCGCACCGCACCCGCGCCGACTCCGCCGCCGACAGCTCCCGCAACCCATCATCCGTCGGCACGCCCAGCGCCCCGGTCGCCCCGTCCTGCAGCACGTGGATCTGCACCGGCGGCCGCCAGGTCCGCGCCCCGGGCGAGGGCCCCCCGGGGGGCCCCCCGGGAGATCCCGCGGCGGATCCCGCGGCGGATCCCTCGGCGGATCCCGCGGCGGATCCCACGGCGGATCCCGCTGGGCGCCGCTCCGCCGTCCCATCCCGGGACGACCCCGCCGCGCGCGCGTTGCCCGGCTCCCGCTGCCCCTCCTTCTCCTCCACCAGCGCCGCCAGCGCCTCCAGCAGCAGCTCCGCCCGGTCGGTGGGCACCCCGCCCAGCCGGTGCAACCGCTCCACCAGCGCCGCCCGCCGCGCCTCCTGCTCCGCGCTCAGCTCCACCCGCAGCGTCGTGGGCACCGACCGCACGGGCGCCACCGTGGGCGCCGCCGGCAACAGCTCCCCCTGGGCCGGATCCACCCGTGCGGCCCGCTTGACCTTCTTGACCTCCCGCGTCAGCTCCTCCCGCGACCCCCGCGCCGTCTGCAGCCACTGGTCCTCCGTCTCCGGCGTGGCCACCTGCACGATCTCCCGCGCCTTGGTGTAGCCCAGCTCGCCGCTGGCCATGGCCTTCCGGGTGGCCGGCAGCTCCTCCAGCTTGCGGGCGAGGCGGACGAAGTCGCCGGTGCGGGTGCGGGAGAAGCCCAGCGCCTGGCGGGCGTACTGGTTGATGGAGGCGTGGCCGAGCTCGCGGTACAGCTCGCGCCGCATGACGTCGGCGAACCACAGCACGGCGCAGCGCCGGGCCGCCGCCATGGCCGTCAGCGAGCGGCGCAGCGCCCGGTGGGCCTCGGCGGCCGGCTGGTCGGGCCGGAAGGCGACGGCCGCGGGTGGAGTCCCGGGGCAGGGGGATGGAGGCGATCCGGACGGGGACGACCCGGCGGACGCGGCGGACGCGGCGGACGCGGCGGACACAACAGAAGGAGACGAAGGAGAAGACGGCGACGACGAGGCAGACGCCGACTGTGCGCACCTGGGCGAGGGCGTGCTGGGCATGATGGTCCTCCGGGATCGGGCGAGGAGAGGCCTGCGAAGAAGATACGAACAGAAGGCGAAAAGCGCAAGGAGTTTTTCACGATCGTTGAAGATCCTGCCACCACGAGGCGGCAGGAGAATCAGGCGACGAACGGGCCGATACCGCCGCCGGAAGCCAGGTCGGAGATACCGGAAAATGTCGACGGTATGCGGTGTACGGAATGCAAGGGTCCCGAGGTACGCCTGGAAGAACCTCCGGACGACCGATCTCGAGATCAGTTGTGCCCCGGAGAATGTGTATGCCTGCCGGAACCGCGACTTTTTCTCACCATTCCTGCCGAGGAGCACATGAAATGCATAGTCTGAGGCTCTCTCGGGGGCATTCGCGGGCCATCAACAATCTTCGGGGCACAACTCAGACCTTCCCGCGGCCAGGATCGAGACCGCGCCCGTCGAAGGTCGCCCCCTTCGAAGGCGCCCCGAAAGCCTCCCGTCGAAGGGCCCCCCGGGGGGCCCCGGCGCCGTGAAGGCCCCCCCGGGGGCCCCGGTCTCGC
>JAASSM010000403.1 GCA_021767885.1 bacterium
CGACCACGACCTCAGCCGCCGGTCCTACGGCGAGAACGGCGAGGGTTACCTGCTCGAGCTCGACACCATGAAATGGTTCTGGGACCACTACTGCCCGGATCCGGCCCGCCGGGCCGAGCCCCAGGCCTCGCCGCTGCTGGCCGCCGACCTGTCGAGGCTGCCGCCGGCACTGGTGGTGACCGCGGAGTACGACCCGCTGCGCGACGAGGGCGAGGCTTACGCCGAAGCCCTGGAAGCCGCGGGCAACCAGGTGGAGTCGCTGCGCTGCCCGGGTCTGGTGCACGATTTCTTCGCCACCGCGGCCCTGTTCCAGTCGAGCCGCCAGCGCTTCGACGACGCCTGCCGCGTGCTGCGGGACCGGCTCGCCGGCTGACCACTGGATCATCGAGGAGACGCAATCCCCATGCTTTACGTGCTGATGTGCGAGGACAAGCCGGACAGCCAGGCGCTGCGCCTGGCCACCCGTGACGCGCACCTGACCTACGTCGGCAACCATGCCGAGTCCATCCGCGTCGCCGGGCCCATGCTCGGCGACGACGGCGAGCAGATGGTGGGGTCCCTGTTCCTGATCGAGGCCGACGACGCGGACAGCGTGCGCGCGTTCCACGAGGCCGACCCGTACACCCGGGCGGGCCTGTGGGGCCGGGTCACGCTGCGGCCGTTCCGTCAGGTTCTGCCCCGTTCCTGATCCGGATCGGACCGTGAAGGTCGTCTGGAACTACGTGGCCGGGCCGGCGCTCGAACGCCGGCTGGCGGGACTCGAGGACCAGGGTCTAAGCGTGGCCGCGTGCCCGGAGTCCGACGACGCCCGGCTCCTCGAGCTGCTGGCAGACGCCGAGGTGCTGTGGCACTGCCTGCGGCCGGTGGATGGCCGCCTGCTGGAAGCTGCGCCCCGGCTGCGCCTGGTGCAGAAGATCGGCGTAGGGGTCAACACCATCGATCTCGACACGGCCCGGGCCAGAAACGTGGCCGTGTGCAACATGCCGGGCACCAACAGCCGGGCCGTGGCGGAACACACGCTAGCGCTGATGCTCGCCGTGCTCCGGCAGGTGCCGCGGTTCGACGCCGACGTCCGCGCCGGCCGCGGCTGGTCGTGGCCGGCGCGCCGTCAGGACGCCCTGGGGGAACTCGGCGGGCGCACCGTCGGCCTGGTCGGCTACGGCGCCGTGCCCCGGGTGCTGGCACCGGTGCTGCATGCACTCGGCGCCAGGGTGATCTACACCGCCCGTGCCCCTAAGCCGGACGTGACAGCCTCGTTCCGCGACCTGGACAGCCTGCTCGGCGAGGCCGACGTGGTATCGCTGCACGTGCCGCTGACGCCCGATACCGAGCGACTGCTGGACGCCAGGCGCCTGGCCCTGCTGCGCCCGGGGGCGGTGCTGATCAACACCGCCCGGGGCGCGCTGGTGGACGAGGTCGCGCTGCGCGACGCGCTCGAAGACGGCCATCTGGCCGGAGCCGGGCTGGACGTGTTCGCCACCGAGCCGGTGCCCGCCGACCACCCGCTGCTCGGTCTCGACAAGGTGGTGCTGGCGCCCCACGTCGCCTGGCTCACCGGCGAGACCCTCGACAACAGCCTCGCGGTGGCCGTGGAAAACTGCCGTCGCCTGGCGGCCGGAGAAACGCTGCTGCACCGCGTCGCCTGAGCCCTCGCCTGAGCTCGCAGCGGCGACCGGCGCCCAGAGGAGAGAGCGGATGAACACAGACCGCAGTAACAGTGATCGGACGAAGCGGGCCATCATCATCGGCGTCGGTCCGGAGGAAGGTCTCGGCGCCCGCCTGGCCAGGCGCTTCGCCGCGGAGGATCTGCACGTGATCGTCGCAGGCCGCACCGGCGAAGCCCTGGAGACCCTGGTGGAGAGCATCCGTCGGGACGGGGGCCGGGCCACCTCGGTGGTGGCGGACGCGACTCGGGAAGAGGACGTGCTCCAGCTCTTCGACGTCGCCGGTGACGACGTGGCGCTGGCGATCTACAACGCTGGCAACAACACGCCGGGGCGGGTGGCTGACATGGAAGCCGGATACTTCGAGCGAGCCTGGCGGGCAGGCTGCTTCGGCGGTTTCCTGTTCGGCCGCGAGGCGGTGCGGCGGATGGTGCCCCGCGGTGGCGGCACCCTGCTGTTCACCGGCGCCTCGGCGTCGTTGCGGGGCCGCGCCGGATTCGGTGCCTTCGCCGCCGCCAAGTCCGGCCTGCGCGCCCTCGCCCAGGCCATGGCCAAGGAATACGCCGTCGACGGCGTGCACGTCGGCCACGTCGTGATCGACGGCGCCATAGGCGGCGACAAGATCCGGGAAGCCGTTCCCGAGTACGCGGAGAAGCTAGGCGAGGAGGGGCTCATCGACCTGGACGGCATCGTCGACGGCTACGTGTTCCTCTACCGCCAGCCGCGCCAGGCGTGGACGTTCGAACTGGACGTCAGAACCTCCAGAGAGCGCTGGTAGAAGCGGCCTCAGAGGGAG
Source organism: bacterium (assembly GCA_021767885.1). Next base: position 2,461 of record JAASSM010000403.1, read on the forward strand.
CGGCTTCCGTGGGAGCGGCCTCTGTGGGAGCGGCCTCCCGGCCGCGATGCCCTCTACACACCGGATCGCGCCCGGGAGGGCGCTCCTACAGGAAGAGCGGCCCTGGTGGGAGCGGCCTCCGGGCCGCGATGTGCTGCGCGGGCCCGGGAGGTCGGAGCCTCAATCGACCCGCGCTTCCGCGTAGCCCGACAGCACCACCGTACCGTCCTGATTGGTGGTCTCGACCTTCAGCTTGACGATGCCATCCTCGACGGATTCCACCGTGGCGGTGGAGTTCAGGGTGTCGCCGGGCCACACCTGGTTGGTGAAACGCACGCCGTACTTGGTCAGCCGGCCGTCGCCGACGTAGTCCGTCAGCATGCGGCCCGTCATGCCCATGGTGAGCATGCCGTGGGCGAACACCGAGGGATAGCCCGCCACCTTGGTGGTGAAGATCTCATCGGTATGGAGGGGGTTGTAGTCCCCGGACGCGCCCGCGTACTGGACGATCTGGGTGCGCTTCAGGTCCTCGACCAGGCACTCGCTGTAGGTGTCGCCGACCGAGAGTTCGCTCGCTTTCAATGCCATGTCGTCCCCTCCGTTACTTCGAGTCCACGGGGCGCTCGGTGCGCACCCCGACGCCGCGGGCGGTGATCACCAGCTCGCCGTTCTGATCCCGGTACTCGGTGATGGACTCCGAGAAGATCAGCTTGCCGGCGCGCTTGCTCTCCTTCTCCCAGGTCTCCCCGGGCTTGGTGGTCGCGGTGAGCACGTCGCCGGGCTTCAGATGGCGGTGATACTCGAAGTGCTGCTCGGCGTGGAGACCGCCGCCGCCACCGCCGCCGCCTCCACCACCGGAGGATTCCCGCTTCACGCCGGTGGGCTCTTTGCCGGAGCCGAACCACGCCTGACCCGGCTTGGGGCGCAGGAAGTAGTCGGGATCGAACTGGGCGCTCGCCTGCGCGAAAGTCGGCGGCGCGATGATCGTGCCC
>JAASSM010000404.1 GCA_021767885.1 bacterium
CCGTCAGCCGAGGGTGATCACCGGCCCGCCGGCCGCCTCGGCGTCCTCGTGGTCATGGGTCACCAGCAGACAGGGCAGGCCGGCCTCGCCCAGGCGCTCGAACACCAGCCGGCGGGTCTCCTGGCGCAGGGTGCGGTCGAGCCGCGAGAAGGGCTCGTCGAGCAGCACCGCCCCAGGGTGCGAGAGCAGCAGGCGCAGCAGCGCCACCCGGGCCTGCTGGCCGCCGGAGAGGGTGGCGGGGTCACGGCCGCCGTAGCCGGCGAGCCCCACCTCCGCCAGGGCCTGGTCGATGCGCGCGCGCTTGTCGGCCTGGCGACGCGGCATGCCGAAGCGCAGGTTGCCCGCCACCGAGAGGTGCGGGAAGAGCAGTGGGTCCTGGAACAGCAGTCCGATGCCGCGCGCCTCGGCGGGCAGGGCGGTGAGCTCGCGCCCCGCCAGGCTGACCCGCCCGCTGGCCGTGAAGGCGGGGTCGAGGAAGCCGGCGATGAAGGCCAGCAGGGTCGACTTGCCCACCCCCGAGGGCCCCATCAGCGTCAGCACCTCGCCGGGGCCGATCGTGGCGTCCACCTCCACCAGCCGCCGGCCGGCCAGGGCGATGCGCACCGACTCCAGGCGCAGGGTGGTTGGCGTGTTCATGGCGCTCCTCGCAGGCCGCGACGGTTCGACCATAGCAGCCGCGGCAGCCCCAGGGCGACGATGAAGCCCAGCAGCGGCAGGGCGGCCTGCACCAGCGCCCAGACCCCGATCACCCGGCGGTTGCCGCCGGCGGCCAGGGCCACCGCCTCGGTGGTCACGGTGGTGACCCGCCCGGCGCCGGGCAGCAGGGTGGGCAGGTACTGGCCGATGCTCACGGCCAGCCCCACCGCGGCGGCGGTCAGCAGCGGGGCCAGCAGCATCGGCAGGCGCACCCGCCAGAAGACGCCGTTGGGGGAGTGGCCGAGGCTCAGGGCGAGTCGCGCCCAGCGCGGGTCGAGGCGCCGGTAGGCCTCGGCCAGCGACAGGAACACATAGGGCAGCACGAACAGCAGGTGGGCGAAGATCACCAGCCCCAGCCGGGCGCGCAGCCCCAGGCCCTCCAGCAGCACCACCAGGCCGAACAGGAAGGCGATCTGGGGCACGATCAGCGGCAGGTAGAGCAGCGTCAATGCCGAGCGCAGCCGCCCCTGGGCGGGACGCCGTGCGCCGCGCTGCTCGTTCTCCAGCGCCGCCAGCGCCAGCACCAGGGCCAGCAGGGTGGCCGCCACCGCGATCAGCAGGGTGGTGGTGACGGGGCCGCCCAGGGCGGGCAGGACGCGCTGCCAGTGCTGCAGCGTGAAGGGGTCGGGCAGCGCCGCGGGGAAGCGCCAGAAGCCGGCCAGCGAGGCCAGCGCCAGGCCGACCAGGCCCAGGCCTGCGGCCAGGGTGGTGGTGAGCAGGGTGCCTCGTCCGGCCAGGCACAGCAGCCGATCCCCCCGCGCCCGCGCCCCGTTGACCAGCCAGCGCTTGCCGAGGCGGCGCACCAGGCACTCCAGGGCCCACCACAGGGCCAGCGTGGCCAGTGTCACGCCCAGTTGCAGCACGGCGCCTGCCGCGGCCAGGAAGCGCGTCGAGAGGTCCGGGTCGTTGAACCACTCGAGGACCGCCACCGCCAGGGTCGGCGGCAGGGTGGGGCCCAGGATCAGCGCCACGTCCACCACCGAGGTGGCGAAGGCGATCACCGCATAGACCGGCAGCCGGATCAGCGGGTAGAGCGCCGGCGCCACCGTCTTCAGCCAGGCGATCGTCGGGCGATAGCCCAGCGAGCGGGCCATGGCGACGCGGCGGGGGGCGTCGAGCTGGGGCAGGGCGGCGAGGCTCATCAGCAGCAGGAAGGGGATCTCCTTGAGGATCAGCCCCGCCATCAGCGAGAGGCCCCAGGGGTCCTGGAGGATCACCAGGTCCGGCGGGCGCTCCCAGCCGGTCAGCCCGGGGGAGAGCAGCCGCGCGATCAGCCCCGAAGGGGCGATCAGGAAGGCGAGGCCGAAGGCCGCCGCGGCGTGGGGCAGCGACAGCAGCGGCGACACCGCCCGGCGCAGCCAGCGGTCGAGCCGGGTGCCCGCGGCGCCGGCCAGGAACAGCAGCACCGCGGCCAGCGACACCGCGGTGGTGACGAGGCCAACGGCCAGGCTCAGCCCCGTCGAGCGTGCCAGCCCCGGCTGGGCCAGCAGCTCCCGCCAGGGCGCCAGGCTCAGCGATTCGCCGCCCAGCGCCGGCAGGTAGCCGAAGGCCGGCAGCAGCGCCATCGCCACCCCGGCCAGGATCGGCCCCACCAGCAGGGTGACGATCAGTGCCGGGGTCAACCGCAGCAGCATGGCAGTCGATGCCTCCCGAATTCCTGCCCGTGCGGCCTCACCGGGCGGTGTAGCGTGCCTGCCACGCCGCCTGCAGCGCCGTCATCCAGCTCGGGTGCGGCTCGGCCAGGGTCTTGTGCAGCGCCTCGGGGGCCAGCATGGCGGGGTTCTCCGCGTCGATGGCGAACAGCGAGCGGGTCGCCTCGTCGAGGTGGGCGACGTCGAGCACGGTACGGTCGCCCCACACCGCCAGGTCCTGCTTGTGGGCCTGGGCCTCGGGGGAGAGCAGGAAGTCGGCGAGCACCAGGGCGCCGGCCTTGTGGGGCGAGTTGAAGGGGATCGCCACGAAGTGGACGTTGCCCAGGGTGCCGTCGTCCAGCACATAGCTGCGGGTGCTCTCGGGCAGCTCGAAATCGGCCACCGCGGCGGCCGGTTCGGAGGGATAGAAGGTGAAGGCCAGGGCCAGCTCGCCGTCGCCCATCAGGCCGCGCAGCGCCGGGCCCGAGTCCGGGAACTGGCGGCCGTCCCGCCACAGGTGGGGGTGCAGGGCGTCCAGGTACTCCCACAGCGGGGCGGTCACCGCCGCGAAGTCGCTCTCTTCCACCGGGGCGTAGAGCGCCTCGCGCCGTTCGGTCAGGGCGATCAGCGCCTGCTTGAGGAAGGTGCTGCCGGTGAAGTCGGGGATGCGCGGGTAGGTGAAGCGCCCGGGGTGGGCCCGGGCCCAGTCGAGCAGCGCTTCGATGCTGCCGGGCGGCTCCGCCACCCCCTCGCCGTCCCCGCGGAGCTCGTCGCTATCCCCGCGAAGCTCTTCGCTATCATAGTAGAAGGTGATCTGGGCCTTGCCCCAGGGCGACTCGTAGCCCTCGGTGGGCAGGGTGAAGTCGGTGACCACCTCGGGGTTGGCCTCGGGGCGGGTCAGGGCGAAGTTCGGCAGCGCCTCGGCGAAGGGGCCGTAGAGCAGCTCCTGCTCCCGCATGGCGGCGAAGTTCTCGCCGTTGATCCAGATGAGGTCGATGCTGCCCTCGTCGACGTTGCCGGCCGCCTTCTCCGCCACCACCCGGGAGACCGCGGTGCTGGTGTCGTCGAGCTTGACGTGCACCACCTCGACGCCGTGGCGCTCG
>JAASSM010000405.1 GCA_021767885.1 bacterium
AGCCGCAGCCCGGGCCGCGACCGGAGGCCGGACCGGAGCCGGAGCCGCACCCGGGGGGCGAGGAGAAGCCGCAGTCCGGTCCGGAATCGCGGCCCCCGGCCGAGGAGGAGCCGGAGCCCGGACCGGAGGACGCCGGTCCGCTGCAGTTCATCTTCCGGCGGCGCCGCCGCGGCTAGCCGTCCGACCCGCGGTACCGCGGACCCACCGCCAGCTTGACCGCCCGCGGCAGGATGGTCGCGTGCACGGGCGTGGTGCCGAGCATCTCCCCGTCGATCTGCACGGGCAGCGGCGGGTCGGCATCCACCACGACGTCGCGAGCCTTGAAGTGCTTCATGCGCCGCGCGCGCGGCTTGCGCCAGGTGAGCATGCGGAAGAGGATGGTCAGCACGTCCCACGCGGTGCGGCTGGAGATGATGGTCACGTCGAGGTGGCCGTCGTGGGGGTCGGTGTCCGGGGTCACGCGCAGGTGCAGGTCCGGGACCACGCCGATGTTGGTGATCAGCACCGTGTTGGCCTTGCGGCGATGGCGCTGGCCGTCCGCCTCCACGGTCACGAAGGCGGTCTGGCGGCGGAACAGGTTGCGGAACCCCGCCCAGAGGTAGGTCCCGAGGCCGAAGAGGTTCTTCAGGCGCCGCGGGCTGTCCTTGATCACGTTGGCGGGGAAGCCCACGGCGGTCATCAGCACGAAGTGATGTTCCCGGGCTCGCAGGTAGCCCACGTCGAAGTCCAGGACCCGCCCCTGGAAGACCGCGCTCAGGGCCGGCCCGGGGAACCAGGGCAGCCCGAGGGTCAGGGGGATCACGTTGGCCGTGCCGCCGGCGATGTGCGCCAGGGGGACCTTCCGGTCCGCCTGCACCTGCCCCACCACCGCCTCGTGCAGGCTGCCATCGCCGCCCAGGATGCACACCAGGTCGAAACCCTCGTCCGCGGCATCCCGCGACCAGCGCAGGATGTCGCCCGGGCCGGTGGAATCCCGGCGCTCGGACGGCACCCCCCGCCGCTCGAGGTCGCGGATGACCCGGCCGGCGTAGCGCGGGGCGAAGCCCGGGCCGGAGACCGGATTGACGATCACGAGTGCGCGGGTGAAGTCGGGCATGGCGGGGTCATAGTAACCGCTGGGCAGCGGAACACCAGCACGGTGTTACCCCAGGTCGCGGTCCCAGGTCCCCTTCCAGGATCGCAGCCGCAGCACCACGCCCTCCTCCCGCTCCTGGGGCGGGACCCCCTGCGGCCCCACCGGGACGGTCCAGGCCCCCAGCCAGGTCTCGCCCTCGAAGGCGGTGATCAGCACCAGGCGCTCCTCCACGAAGTCGCGGATGAAGGCCACGGCCCGCTCCTGGAAGTCGTCGCCGCCCTCGGCGTCGCCCACGCCGAAGCGCGTGTGGAAGGTCTCGCCGAAGCCCACGGCCACCTCCCACTCGCTGGTGGTGATGAACAGGCCATTGCGGCCATCGCCGGCGGGGCGCGGCACCTCGACCAGCAGGGCCTCCTTCTCGAACTCCTCGTAGGGATCGTACCGGGCATGGCGGAGCCAGTCCGGGAACTCGCGGAAGAGCCGCTGGGCGAAGGCCCGGGAGTGGTCGTTGAGCCGGGAGACATCGAGCATGCTGGACCTCGCTGGCAGGCGCGGGACGACCGGACCTGCTTGCTACGCAGATCCGGCCGTGTCGGTTCCGGAGCCGATGAAGTTCGCGCCGCCGCCGGCCGGCCGCCAGCATCAATCCGCGTGCTCGATCACCACCTGGACGGTGCCGTCCATCTCGGCCCGCAGATCGGGCTTCTGGACCGCGGCCGTCTCGATCTGCCCCCGCGGGACGATCATGCTGTCGGCCAGGTAGTCGGCCACCAGCCGGGCGCGGGCGGCCGCCAGCGCCTCGGTCTCCGCGGTGACCACCACGCGCACCGGGGAGTAGGGGTGGCGCCGGATCTCGTCGGCGGAGCGGGTCAGCCAGCGCTCGCCCCCGGCGGTCAGCTCGCTCTCGCGGCGGGGGAACAGCTCGCCGCCGGCCAGCTCGAGCACCCGGTCGCCGCCCTCGCGGAAGTCCAGGGCGGGCAGGCGGAAGCTCTCGCCGGCGTAGTTGTAGGTGTTGGTGCCCTTGTCCGTGGTGGTGAAGACGTAGCTGTAGGGGTAGCCCACGCGGAGCATCTCGCCCTGGTCGCTGCGCCCGTCCCAGTGGACCTGCTCCGGCGGCGACCCCTTGCCCTCGAAGGTGCGGCAGGGGCTGCCGCGGAAGTCGGTGATGGCCAGCTGCCAGCGCCGGGTCTGATGGCCCTCGGGCTCCTCGGTGAAGAAGCTGGCCACCGGGGTGCGCGGGATCTCCGGCAGCCACGGATGCGGCGGCTGCTCGCTGCGCAGCGGCTCGAGGTTGTTCAGGTGCGGCTGCAGACCGGAGACGGGGCTGACGGCCAGGGCCTCCTCGTCCATGGCGGCGTAGAAGGAGTCCACCGCCGCGGCGTCCAGCGCGAACTCGAACGTCCCCTTCTCGATGGACTGGCGGACCTCGTTGCGGGCCTCGACCACCATCTCCGGCAGCGCGGCCCCGGATTCGCCGTCCTCGGTCCACTGCTGGCCCTCGGCCACGGCCGCACCCGCGGGTTCGTCGCTGGCCGGCGGATCCTGGGCCACGGCCGTGCCGCACGTCAGCAGCACGATGAGCATCATCACGAGCTTGAAGACCTTCATGGCTCTCCCCGTCTAGTGCAGGCGGAAGACGATGGTGATCACGCCCCATTGCTCGACGGCGGCCTTGTCGGCTGCCAGCGGGGCGAAGCGGAACTGGCGGATGGCGGCCATGGCCGCCTGGTTGAGGTCGCGGTGCACCGAGGTCTGCTCGAAGTACACGTTGTCCTTCACCCGGCCATCGGGCAGCACGGTGAAGTGCACGGCCACCATGCCCTCCCAGCCCTCGCGGCGGGCGCGGTCGGTGTACTCGGGCGCCACGCGGCGGAGGATCTTGCGGCCGGCGATCTGGCCGCTGATGGTCATGCCCACGCCGTTCTGCGAGCTCAGCTCCGTGGCGGCCTCCGCCACGCGGGGCTGCTCCTCTGCGGCGCCGGCTGCGGCCTCGGCCACGATCCCACGGCTGGTGGGCGCCTCGGCCAGGCGGCCACGCCGGCCGCTGAGGCCACCGCCGCCACCGCCGCTGCCGTTGCCGTAATCGAGGATGGTCTTGCGCCCGGACTGCGCACCGCCGCCGTCGTCGCTGGCCTCGGGTCCGGCCACGTCGAGCACGCCGGCCGCGCCGCCACCGACGCCACCGCGGGCGGTGCCCTGGGGTGCCAGCGCGCCACGGGGCGCCTCGTAGGCCGGGGCCGCGACACGGCCACGATCGGCCAGGCCGCCGCCGGACAGGTTCGCCGACGCCTCGGCCACCGCGGCGCCTCCGGTCCGGCGCGTGGTCCCGGCGGCCGCGACGGCCGGACCCGA
>JAASSM010000406.1 GCA_021767885.1 bacterium
CGCGCTCGGCCAGGTCCGCGAGCACGGGGGCGAGCTCGTCGCCGATTCCCGCGGCGTCGGCTTCCAGGCGACGGGGCTCGCGCCGGTCCAGGCGCACGTGGTCGGCGCGCGGCCGGGTGGCGCCGAGGTTGCGACCCCAGAGCGGCACGTTCACGCCCACGGAGAAGCTCTGGTCGCGCGACGGGAGCCAGCGGATGGCGAGCGTGCTGCCGCGACCGAAGAGGCCCCCGCGCCGCAGCGGCAGGTCGAGGGTGTAGATGGGGTCGAGGACATCGTCGGGACCGTCGTAGTCCACGCCCAGGCCGAGATGGAAGCTGGGGATCTCGAAGAGGGCGCGGCCGCCGCCGTCGAGGTCCTCGCTGGTCAGGCCGATGTAGCCCTCGAGCCGCAGGGCGGCGATCCCCACCACCGGGCTGCCCAGGTCGCGGGCGAGCCCCAGGGTGTAGAAGCCCGCGAGGTCGCTGTCGCCGGCCGGCCGGCTCCAGCCCAGCTCGAAGCCGGCCCGGCCCTTGTAGATGGGGGGCATGCCCAGCTCGTAGGTCAGGCCGCCCTTCTCGGGGGGCAGGTCGCGCTGGGCGTGGGCGGATTCCGGCGTGGTGGCCATGGTGAGCACGCACGCGGCGAGCAGGGCGAGTCGTGGCCTCATGGGATTCCGATCTCCGGTCCTGGTGGCGGCGGTGACGGAGAGCCGAGCCTACGGCGACCGGTCGGTTTCCCGCCAGCGAAATCATGGAGGCATGTGGCCGGCCGGGGTCGACCCGGCGGTTCACTCCTCGACGTCCAGCAAGCAGACCCGGGGGGATCCCGCGAAGGTCTCGTCCCGCCACCCGAAGCCCTCGTACCACACGAGCCGGCCGTCGCCGAGGAGCTGGAGGCGGCCGTGCGCCGCGTCGACGTCCGCGGCGAGGTGGACACGGCGCAGCACCCGGCCGTCGGTCGGCTTCCGCGGCCTCGGGGAACGCGTGCCTGATCGCCTTCGCCAGACCGGCGCCCATGCGGCAGAAGCAGTTGCAGCCGTGGATGATGACGTCGAGATCGCCGCTCTCGGCGAGGCCGATGATGTCGCCGTGGACCACGTTGACGTCCCTCTGACCTCCGATCGCCAGACGTCATTCTTCCCGGCGGTCGCGGTATGCGCCCGGCCCGGGGGCCTGGGCCGCCGCTCTGGCATGACTCCCGCCATGCATGGTAGCATGTCCGTCTCCTCGCCTGCACCTCATCGCCTCACCCGGGAGCCGCCATGCTTCAGAGGATCACCGCGCACCGGAGATGCCACGCGCCCGGCGCCTTCCTGCTGGCCGTCGGCTTGCTGGCCGGTCCGGCCGCCGGACAGCAGACCTTCGAGGACGTCACGGCGGCGGCGGGCCTGACCGGCTTCGACGGCCTCGGTCACGCCGTCGGCTGGTGCGACACCGACGGCGACGGCGACCAGGACCTCGCCTTCTCCAACCAGGACGGCTCGGGTTTCTGGTTCCACCGCAACGAGGGCGACGGGACGTTCGCCGACATCACGGTCGCCGCAGGCCTGGGCAGCGCCTGGGCCGATCGCATCTTCTGGGCCGAGTTGACCGGCGACCAGCATCCCGATCTCCTGGTGTCTTCAGGCGGGGCCCGCCTCTACCGGAACGACGGCGGCGACCACTTCACCGACATCACCGCCTCCGCCGGCTTGACCGGCACACCCAGAGGCGTGGCCGACGTGGACGGCGACGGCCTCTGCGATGTGATCGCCGATGTCGGCGACCACCTCGTCTGGTTCCCCGGCCTCGGCGCTGGCGAGTTCGGTGCCGCGCGGGCCATCGGGCCGGTGGGCAGCACCTGGACCACCGTATCGTTCGACATCGAGCGCGACGGCGATCCGGACATCTACGTGGGCACCTATGGCAACGGGCCCAACCAGCTCTTCCGCAACGAGGGCGACGGCACCTTCACCGAGGTGGCCGCGCAGGCCGGCGTGGCCTTCATGTCCGCCAGCCATGGCCTGACCGTGGGCGACTACGACAACGACGGCTGGCTCGACCTCTACGTGGGCGGCTACTCCGCCCAGCGCTGCCGCCTGTACCGCAACCAGGGCGACGGCACCTTCGCCGACGTGACCGCGGCCGCCGGGGTGACCGGCTATCCCGACACCCGCACCGTCTCCTTCACGGACTTCGACAACGACGGACACCTCGACATCTTCGCGTCCCACCACGACTTCTACAGCTACAGCAACGTCATGTGGCACAACCAGGGCGATGGCACGTTCACCGACGTGGGGGCGGAGCTCGGCCTGTCGGGCGAGTGGGTGGGCGATTACTTCGGGGTGGGCTGGGCCGACCATGACGGCGACGCGGCGGTGGACCTCTTCGCCGCCGGCCACATCGACCGCTACCGTCTCTTCCGCAACACCGCGTGTCCGGGCGAGGCGCTCCTGGTCGACCTGGTGGGCACCGCGAGCAACCGCAGCGCCGTGGGGGCGTTGGCCACCGCCCACGCTGGCGAACGGAGCTGGACCCGCGCGGTGGTGGGCAGCTCCGGCCGGCGCGACGGCAGCAGCCTCTCCCTGCACTTCGGGCTTGGAGACGTGGCTCAGGTCGATAGCGTGCTGGTGCACTGGCCGGGCGGCCGGGTCGAGACCTTCGCCGGGCCCTTCGCAGCCGGGCAACGCCTCACGCTCACCGAGGAGGCTGCGCCCACGACGGCGGCGTCGCCGGCTCCGGGACGGCTCGTCCTGACGGCGGCCCCCAATCCCTTCAATCCCCGGGTGACGGTGTCGTTCGCCGGCGCGGGTGACGGCCCCGTCGTGCTCGCGGTGTACGACCTGCGCGGACGGCACCTGCGCACCCTCGCGCGGGCCGGCGGATCCGCCGGCCGGCTGGTCTGGGACGGCCGCGACGGTGCCGGCCGCGAGGCGCCCTCCGGCATCTACGAACTCCGTCTCCGGGCGCCGGAACGCACGATCTCGCGGCTGGTCACCCTCGTCCGGTAGGAGGGAGGTGACGGGGCGTCCGCGCTCGCCGGGGCCCGATCTCCGCGATCTGGGCTGCAGTCCAGATCCTGGCATGACGCCTGGACCCGCACGAGCGATCCATCGTCTGCGGGACCGGACCGGGCGACCCGGCTACCTGGACCTGCGGATCCTCGAGATCAGCGCGACCGAGACGGCCGTCCCGCAGGCCATGATCACGAAGAGACCCTTCGCGCTCGGCGCCCGCTGGATCACGAACACGAGCGTGACGATGGCGAGCGCCCAGATCGCCGAGTTCACCATCGCCAGCGTGAAGAGGGCACGGTCGCGCTTCCGCGTCACGCTGTCCCGATCCCTGTCCCTGTCGGTCGGCCTCGTCATCGGAGGCTCCTCTCGGCCAGACCATGGACATCCGGCGAGGCGGGCGCGATGCCGGTACCGGGGGCCAGGGCCCCCGCGCCGGCAGCGCGCCCGAC
>JAASSM010000407.1 GCA_021767885.1 bacterium
CGCCCGATGCCACCGGCGGCACCGCGGGCGCCGGCGGCACCGGCGACGGGTCCGGGGCCGGACCCGCCCACCACGCCGGCGATGCCCGCCGCCGCGGCCAGGTCGCGGTAGCCGAGCTGCCCGGCGGCGAAGCAGAGGTTGCTGCCCTGCACCAGGAGCACCCCCAGCAGCGTGTCGCCCACGGGCCATCGCCCCTGGGCCAGCAGGGCGCCCGCCACCGCCAGCACGGCGGCGGCGGCCGGCCGCCAGGGCTGCTCGCGCCGCCAGGCCACCGCCAGCAGCACCACGAGCACGGGCGTCATCACCGTCCACAGCGCCACCTGCCAGGCCGCCAGGTAGCGGAAGGCCGCGACGTAGAGCACGTACATGGCGCCGAACTGCACGGCGCCCAGCGCCAGTGCCCACGGGCGCAGACGGCGCGCCGGCGCCTGGCGCAGCGCCCAGGGCGCGAACGCCACCGTGGCCAGCGAAAGGCGCACCGCCGCCACCCACCACGGATCGAGGTCGGGCAGGAAACGCTTGATCAGGCCGAACGAGAAGGCCCACAGTAGGGATGCGGCGAGCAGCCAGGTCATGGCCAGAAGGTGGCGCGCCGGGCCACCGGCGGCAAGCCGCACCGAACAGGACCGGGCCCGGCGGGGTAGGCGGAGCATCCCGGCGGCAGAACCCCAGCGAGTGAGGATCGTGATGGCGTCCACGGGTCGGAACTGGGCCATCGGCTGCGGCGTGGCCCTGCTGATCGGGCTGATCGCCCTCGGCGGCATCGGCACCTGTGTCTACACGAGCTTTCGCGATCTCGGCAGCCAGGTCGAGCAGATGGAGGCCAGCACCGCGGAGCTCGAGGCGCGGTTCGGTCCGCCGACGGCCTGGACGCCGGATCCGGACCCGGAGTTCCCGTTCTCGCAGGTGGCCACCTTCGCGGCCGTGCGCGAGTCGTTGCTGGTGGCCGGCGCCGGCCTGGCCACGCAGCTCCGCATCCTCGACGGCAGCGAGTCGGCCGGCGTCATGGCCAAGGTCCGGGCAGGTCTGGGGTTCGTGCCCGGCGTGATCGCCTACCTCGCCCGCCGCGACGCGATCCTGCTGGAGGAAGGGCTGCACCCTGGCGCCTATCTCTACCTCTACAGCTCGGCGTACCTGGCCTGGCTCGGGCACGACCCCGGCGCCGGACCGGATCTCGACCTCCAGGGCCACGACGATGGCGAGCCTGGCGTGCACGTGAACCTCGGCAAGGGCGAGGGCCACGACGACGGCAGCCACGAGCTCCAGGTGCGGCGCCGGCTCAACGGCCTGCTCACGCCCATCCTGAGGAACCAGCTCGCCGAGCTCCGCGCGCGCGGCCGCCAGACCGAGGAATGGGCCGTCACCCTCGCCACGGAGATCGATCGCCTGGAGTCCGACCCTCACCGCTATCCCTGGCAGGACGGCCTGCCCGCGGCCATGGCGGCCTCCCTCGCGCCGCACCGGGCCGCGCTGGAGGCCACCTGGGTCCCGGAGCTCAACCCCCTCGAGCTCGAGCTGGAACACGATCACTGAGCGGGCGGGAATCCGCCGAGACGTCGAGGGCCCCGGCCGCATCGGCCGGGGCCCTCCTGTCGCAACACCGCGGTCAGACGACCGGCGGGATCACTTCACGAGCACCAGGGTCCGCACGCTGGCCTGGCCCGAGGCCACCAGCCGCGCGTAGTAGGTGCCCGAGGCCACCTGGCGGCCGCCACGGTCGCGACCGTCCCAGCGGGCCTCGTTGGCGCCGGCGCCCAGGACCTCGTCCACCAGGGTGCGCACCAGCCGTCCCTGGACGTCGAAGATCTTCAGCTCCGCGTGGCCGGTGGCCGGCAGGCTGAAGCGCAGGGTGGTGCTGGGGTTGAACGGGTTGGGGGCGGCGTTGTCCAGGCGGAACGCCAGGGGCAGGCCGTCCTCCACCGGGGTGGTGTCGTCGGTGACGTCGATGGTCACCGGCAGGACCACCACGGGCTCGTCGCCGTCGTTGGAGCTGAAGGTCAGCTCGGCCAGGTATTCGCCCAGCGGCAGCTCGGCGGCGTCGAACATCACGCTGACGTCCTGGACCGCGTTGGGCCCGACGGTCCCGGCGATGGGATCGTAGTCGAGCCAGGGGACCAGCGAGCCGGCGCTGACCAGGATGGCCATCTGCTCCTGCAGGTAGCCGCCGCTGTTGTACAGGATGCCCAGTCCATCGTCACCGGTGGCGTTCTCGATGCCCACCGTCGCGCTGCTGCCGTCGGTGAGGCCCTGGTACTGGAAGACGATGACACCGCTGTCGTACAGCAGCACCTGGAAGGTGAAGCTGCCGTTGTTGTAGTACTGCGGCACGCCATCCCACTGCACGATGTAGCGGCTGTTGGCGGCGTCGTAGTAGCGGTAGATATCGCCGCCCTGGCTGGGGTTGAGGTCGTCCCAGAAGGGCGCCACCATGAGGTTGGGCGCGCCGGTGTTCGGCAGCGGGTCGTTGCTGTAGGGATCGGCCGAGGTGTTCTCGAAGGTGATGAAGCCGTTGGTGCAGATGGAGACCTGGCTGTACATGGAGCCGTAGTAGGGGAAGGCGAAGCCCAGGTCGAAGGGGCCGTAGGTGGCGTCGTCGCTGTTGCCGACGGTGACGCCCAGGCCGCTGATGTCGATCCAGTCGTAGACCGGGCCGCCGGGCTCGTTGCTGTCCACCCACACGTAGCCGAAGCTGTCGGGCCCGCCGGCGTCCTTGTCCGGCGCGTGGCCCGGACGCGGATCCTCCTGGTCCTTCCCCAGCGCGAGGGGCTCGTGGACGGTGACCGGCTCGCGCCGGGCCTTGTTCAGCTCCTCGGCGCCCAGGCGCCAGCTCAGCGGATCGGCGCCCAGGTTGGCGACGGTCAGCGTGCGCATGGTCTGGGCCCCGGCCATCATGACCTCGCTGAAGCTCAGCGGATCCAGCTCGGCGTGGGCGCCCAGGGGCAGCAGGTAGAAGTCCTTGCTCACGTCGCCCGACATGTCCACGGGTTCGACCACGCGGCCGATGAACTCCAGCGACGCCTCCACCTCGTACGTCAGGTCGACGGGCAGATCGAGCGCGTAGTCGCCGTTGGCATCGGCGGTCACCGGCTCGACCGGCACGCCCAGCGCCTGCACCACGGCCCCGGCGGCGATGCTGCCATCGGGCTGGATCACGCGACCGCTGAGGGTCACCGTGGGCGCGGGAGCGATCTCGAGGGTCTCGTAGAGGGTGACGTCCTCGACGATGGTCAGGCTGTAGGTGCCCTCCAGGTAACCGAAGCGGTTGATCACCAGCTCGGTCTCGCCCTGGGGCAGGGTGAGGTTGAAGATGCCGTTGTCGTCGGTGACGTCGCTCTGGTAGCCGCCGGTCACCTGGACCTCGGCGCCGGCGACGGGCAGGCCGGTCTGGCTGTCCACCAGGGTGCCCTCGACGTA
>JAASSM010000408.1 GCA_021767885.1 bacterium
ACGGCCCTGGTCTCGGCAGCCCCGGCGGCGACGTGGATGGTGGAGCGGGACGGGACGGGAGATTTCACGGTGATCCAGGAGGCGGTGGACGTGGCGGCCGATGGGGACACGATCCGGATCGGGCCGGGGCGGTTCGATGAGATGCGCCTGGTGACGAGCATCGGATGGACGGATTCGGTCTGCGTGCTCGTGACGCAGGAGGAGTTGACGATCATCGGATCGGGGCCGGAGACGGTCATCGGAACCGCCCGCGAGTGGGACCTCGAACAGGGCCGGAGGAAGGGCATCGTGGCCTCGGATTACTGGGGGAATGAGCGCGTCCTTGTCGAGGGGATCCGGGTCGAGAACATGCGTGATGGCATCTACACCGCTTACGAGGATGGTCCCGGTAGCGTGAAGATCCGCGACTGCGAGTTCGCTGGCAACCGGACCACGCTGTGGATGTACGAGGATGGCGCGGGTGGAGACCTTTCCGTATCGAGTTGTCGGTTCGAGAGCGTTGCGCGGAACGGGTTGCACCTTCTAGCGGAAAGCCAGGCGAAGGTCAACGTGTCTGACTGCGATCTCGAGTGCCCGTGGTACCTGAACCAGTGGCCACAAGTGGGCATGTCGCTGACGAACATCGGTCTGGCTGAGATCGAGCGATGCCGCTTCTCTTACATGGCAGGTGCCTGGGTCCTTGATCGAGGGACGCGAGCAGTCTTTCGCTCGTGCGAGTTCGAAAATCAGCGCATCGGCGTGGGAGACGTCTCGATCTCGAGTGAGGTGACCATCATCGACTGCACGTACCGAGACGTCGAGGTGGCCGTCGTGTCGAACGAGTCGTCCAATCGTATCACCATGCGCAACTGCGACATCCAGAGCGTCGAGGATACCTCCATCCTCGGGCATTCCTACGGCTATGCCTCCATCACCGGCTGCAACCTGGCCGCCGGCGAACGCGGCGCCGTGTGGATCGGCGAGCGTTGGGAAGGTTGCGGTGAGATCCGCACCCTCGACTTCACCGACAACTGGTGGGGCACGGCGGACCGCGACAGCATCGCCAGCCTGATCCGCGACCACCTGGACGACGAGGACCGCTGCTACATCGTGAACTTCGAGCCGTTCCGCGAGGAGGTCGCCCCGACGCAGGTGATCAACCTGGGGGACGTCAAATCGCTGTTCCGCTAGAGGGACGTCGCCCCGACCGCGTCACGATCCCCTCAGAACCCCGGCGGCCGCGCCTCGTCCCACTGCGTCCGCCGCTGGTACTCCCGGGCCACGGCCACCAGGGCGGCCTCGCCGAAGAGGTCGCCCACGAAGCTGATGGAGTGGGGCGCGCCGTCGGGCAGGAAGCCGCTGGGTGCCACGAGCTGGGGGTGGCCGGTGAGGTTGGTCATCAGCAAGCCGCCGCCACCGAAGGACGGGGTCACGTAGACGTCCACCTCGGCGAAGATCCGGTCGAAGTCCTGCATCAGCAGCAGGCGCTGGCGGTTGGCCTGCAGGTACTCCACGGCGGGGATGAACTGCGCGGCGCGGAAGACGTTGGGCCAGGCGGCGCGGATCTGGCGGACCAGCTCGTCGTCGCGGCCGCTGAGGGTGAGGTCCTGGAACGCGGCCGCGGCCTCGGCCGACAGGATGATGCCCAGGGGGTAGGGGTCGCGCTCGGGCAGGCTGACGGGGATCAGCTCGCAGCCGGCCTCGCGCAGGACGTCGAGCACGGCGCGGTCCAGGGCCCGGGCCGCAGCGTCCGCGTCGCCGGCGGCCTCGTCCTCGCCCGCGTCATCGCCGCCGATGGCCGGCTCCTGGTCCACGGGCTCGAACAGGTCGGCGACGTAGCCCACGCGGATGCTCGCCAGGTCGGCCGCCGCGGCCTGGGGGCGGAAGGGGGCGGCGATCACGGTGGGGTCGTGAGCGTCAGGGCCCATGATGGCGTCGAGCACCATGGCGCAGTCCTCGGCGCTGCGGGCGATGGGGCCGATCTTGTCCATGCTCCAGCTCAGGGCCATGGCGCCGTGGCGGCTGACGCGGCCGAAGGTGGGGCGCAGGCCGGTCACGCCGCAGCGCGTGCTGGGCGAGACGATGGAACCCCAGGTCTCCGTGCCGATGGCGAACGGCACCAGGGCTGCCGACACCGCCGCCGCCGAGCCGGCCGAGGAGCCGCTGCTGCCCTGCTCCAGGTTCCAGGGGTTGCGCGTGGTGCCGCCGAACCAGACGTCGCCCCAGGCCAGGGCGCCGAGGGTGAGCTTGGCCACGATCACCGCGCCGGCCTCGTCGAGCCGTGCGCAGACCGTCGCCAGCTCCGGTCGCTCCTGGTCCTGGTAGGGTGCCGCGCCCCAGGTGGTGCGGGCGCCGGGGATGGAGAGCAGGTCCTTCACGCCGCAGGGGATGCCGTGCAGCGGGCCGCGCCACTGGCCGCGGGCGGCCTCGCGGTCGGCGCGCTCGGCGTGGGCGAGGGCGCGGTCCTCCAGCAGGGTGATCACGCAGTGCAGCCGGTCGTCGTGGGTGCGCAGGCGGTCCAGGGCCAGGCGGGTCAGCTCCACGCTGGTCACCGTGCCCTGCCGCAGCAGGGCGGCCAGCTCGCCGATGGACAGCCAGGCCAGGTCGGCATCGTCGGCAGGGCGGGCCACGTCCTCGGGCAGTTCCCAGCGCGGCGCGGCGTCGGGCTCCGCGGCCGCGGCCTCCAGCTCCCGGGCCAGGCCCGGCTGCCAGAACAGCGGGTCGAAGCGCAGGGCCGGCGCCACGGCGTTGTCGGCCAGGCCGGCGCGCAGGCTGCGGTAGGCCTCCACCTGCTCGGCCAGGTCCTGGCGCAGGGAGTCGCGCTCGGCCTCGCTGAGCGTCAGGTCCAGCACCCGCGAGGCGGCGTCGACGTCCTGTTGCGCGGGGACGGGCGGGCCCTCCGGGGCGCGGGGATCCTGGGCTCCGGCGATGGACGGCAGCAGGCCGGACAGCAGCAGGCCGGCCAAGGCCAGCGTGGCGAGCGGGGCGGCGGACGTCGGGCGCATGGACAACCTCCGGTTGGCATCGGGACGGCGTGGCGCCATCGTAAAGGGGAGAGGCCGGCGGTGGCAATGGCGGACCGCGGGCCGGGGACGGGGACCTTCAACCGGAGCGCTGGACGTGGCCGACCGCTTCCCCGCACGCTTCACCCGCACCGTGGACCTCTACGGCGCGGCCGCCTTCGCGCGCATCCGCGAGGGCGGCGTCGTGGTCGTCGGCCTCGGCGGGGTGGGTGCCCACGCGGTGGTGGCCCTGGCCCGCAGCGGGATCGGCCGGCTGCACGTGCTGGACTTCGACCAGGTGACCACCAGCTCGCTCAACCGCCATCCCTGCGCCGGGCCCGCGGACGTGGGCCGCGACAAGACCGACGTGCTCGCCGCCTTCCTCGCGGTCACCTGCCCGGAGACCACCGTGACCATGACCGCCGCGCG
>JAASSM010000409.1 GCA_021767885.1 bacterium
CGGTGCCGTCCCAGGTCACCTGGTGCCGTCCGGCGTCCTGATCCAGGCCGCCGACCAGCGTGCGGATCCGCCGGCCGGCCAGGTCGTACACGACGACCGACACGCGGGCCGCGCCCGGCAGCGTGTAGGCGATGGTGGTCTGCGGGTTGAAGGGGTTGGGATAGCACGGCTCGAGGGTCAGCCGGCGGGCCGGCGGCGGGGCGTCGGGACCGGGCGGGTCGTCCACCGCGACCACGGTCTCCGGCCACAGCGGCAGGGCGGGATCGCCCAGCAGGATGAAGCCGAGGTAGGAGCGGAGCATCCCGGGCGTGATGCCGGGCGCCAGCTCGGTCAACGTCAGGCGCATGGCCTCGCCGAGGCGCGGCTCGCCCGCGGTGGCGAAGGTGGCGAAGAGCCGTGCGTTGAGTTCCTCGACGACCACGAAGAACATGGGCGAGGTCATGCCGATCCCGGCCACGAAGCCGCCCTCCTCGGCCAGCAGGGCACGCTCGAGCAGGCAGTTCTCCCGGTCGAATCCGGCCTGCTCGCCGGTGAGCATCACGGCCACGGCGAGGTCGGGGCCGTTGCTCATCACCGACATGTGGCCGTCGTGGATCAGGCCATCTCCCATGTCGACGGCATCGACGCTGCCGTGCGCGACCACGGCCACCAGCCCGTGGTCGCCGCTGTCGAGCTCCGCGAGCGCGGCCGCGCGCGTCAGGGGCGAGGCCCCCTCGTACGCGGTGTGGTTCTGGTAGAGGCGCGTGGTGGTCATGGGGACCGGGAGCTCTCCCAGGGACGGGACGAGCGCCTCGAGGGTCGTGGCGCCGTCGAACTGGACCGGCTGGTCGGGGTCCCAAGGATACGGGTGCAGGACGGCTCCCAGCAGGAGCGCCCGGGTGCGGTAGGCGTGGTCGTTGCCGGCGAACGCGGCCGTCCGCATGGCGAACCAGGAGGCCTCGGCGAGGTCGCTCACCGGCGCGCGCCCGATGGCCACCTCGGGCACCAGGTCGGGCTGGTCCTCCGCCTCGCCGTAGAACTCGTCGCCGTCGGCGTTCCAGTCGCCGTCATGGCAGGCGAAGTAGAGATCGGTGGGGTAGTCCTCCTCGTCGAAGCTCGACCAGCGGAAGGTGCGCACCGGCAGGATCGTCTCGTCGCCACCGAGCAGCACGAAACGGGTTCCCGACACGGCGTGCCGCATGGCGAGGTAGCTGCGGAGGGTGGCGGCCTCGTCCTCGAGGGGCGGAGTGTCGGCCAGGATGTCCTCGATGGCGACCACGTCCACCACCAGGCCCTGGTCCTCGTGGTACGTGACCAGCGGGACGAACATGTTCCGCATGGCCTCGCTGGTGACGATGAGGTAGTCGCAGTCGGGCAGGTCCTGGGCCCGGGCCGGCGGGCCCACGGCCGCTCCCGCGAGCAGGCACGTGGCGAGGAGACAGGAGACGACCTTCCACGGCGACGGGCCGCGCCGCGGGACGTGGCGGTGGTGGCGGGCGTGATTCATGGGCAACCCCCAGATCGGCGGCCTCGCAGGGCAGAGACCGGGCGACATCCAGGATCAGGGGGTGGCAACGGGCCGATGATACCGCCACCGCGACCCCGTGGTCAAGCCCCGGGGGCGCCGGCGTCCTGGTCGCTCGCCAGCGGCGCGCCCGCCTCCCGCGCCGCCTGCGCCAGCGCCAGATCCACGAGGACCAGCGCGGCCATGGCCTCCACGATGGGCACCGCGCGCGGAACCACGCAGGGGTCGTGCCGGCCGCGAGCGGCCAGGGTCACGGGCTGGCCGTCGTAGTCCACCGTCGTCTGGGACCGGCCGATGGTGGCGGGCGGCTTGAACGCCACGCGGAAGATCAGCGGGGCCCCGGTGGTCAGGCCGCCCTGCACGCCGCCGCTGCGGTTGGTCACGGTCTGCAGGATGCCGGGCCGCTCGCCCGCGGCGAAGGCGTCGTTGTGGTCGCTGCCGCGCTGGCGAGCGCCGGCGAACCCGCTGCCCACCTCGAAGCCCTTGGTCGCGGGCAGCGAGAGCATGGCGCTGGCCAGCCGGGCCTCCGCCTTGTCGAACACCGGCTCGCCCCACCCCGCCGGCAGGCCCCGTACCGCGCAGGCGACCACGCCGCCCACCGAGTCCTGGGCCTCGCGCGCGGCATGGATCTGGGCGGTGAAGCGGGCGGCGGCGCCGGGATCGGGGCATCGGACGGCGTGGGCGTCCACGGCGGCCTCGGTGACCGTCTGCGGATCCACCGCCGCGGCCTCAGTGCCCACCGCGTCCACCCAGGCGACCAGCTCCACGCCCCAGCGCAGGCGGAGCAACTGCCGCGCCACCGCGCCGGCCGCCACCCGGGCAGCGGTCTCCCGGGCGCTGGCGCGGCCACCGCCGCTGCGGGCGCGCAGACCGTACTTGGCCAGGTAGGTGTAGTCGGCGTGGCTGGGGCGCGGGACGGTGTCGGTCTCGCGGTAGTCGCCGGGGCGGGCGTCCTGGTTGGCGATCAGCAGCGCGATGGGCGTGCCCAGGGTGAGGTGGTCCTGCACACCGGAGAGGATCTGGATCGTGTCCGTCTCGCGGCGGCTGGTGGTCAGGTCGCTCTGGCCTGGGCGGCGGCGGTCGAGAGCGTGCTGGATGTCCGCGGTGCGGAGCGGCAGGCGCGGCGGGCAGCCGTCGACCACCGCGCCCACGGCGGCGCCGTGGCTCTCGCCGAAGGTGGTCACGCGGAAGAGCTGGCCGGTGGTGCTGGACATGGTCACTCCTTGCCGGGGCCGGCGGCGCGCCGCAGGTGCGCCACCAGCGCCTCGAGGGCCTCGAGATAGCCGTCGGGGCCGCGGCCGGCCACGTGCCCCTGGCAGACGTCCCGCACGTGGCTGACGCGGCGGAACGCCTCGCGGGTCGCCGGATCGGTCAGGTGGACCTCCCAGGCCGGCAGGTCCACCGCGGCCAGGGCGTCGCGGATCGCCACGCTGGTGTGGGTGTAGGCGGCAGGGTTGATGAGGATGCCCTGGGCCCGGGGCTCGTCCAGGACCGCGGCCTGGATGCGGTCGACGATGTCGCCCTCGTGGTTGCTCTGGAAGCTGTCCAGGGCCACGCCCAGCTGCCGGGCGCGCACGAGCAGACGGCGGTCGATGTCCGCCAGGGTGGCGTGGCCGTAGATCCCCGGCTCGCGGCGGCCCAGCAGGTTCAGGTTGGGGCCATGGATCACGAGGATGCGCACGTGCGTTCCTCCTCCAGCGCGGCCAGGGCCTGGTCCTCGGTGACGTCGTCCACCACCACGCAGTCGCCCGGCGCGCGCGGCAGGATGAACCGGAGCTGGCCGTCGATCCGCTTCTTGTCCAGCCGCAGGCGGGCGCGCAGGGCCTCGGGATCGGCGGCCGGCGGCGTGGTGGGCAGGCCGCAGGCCCGCAGCAGGCGGCGCGTGCGCCGGAGCAGGTCCGTGC
>JAASSM010000410.1 GCA_021767885.1 bacterium
CGTCCTCGAACTGGTGGAGGACGCCGGCCCCCTGGACGCGGTGATCACCCCGGTGGGCGGCGGCGGTCTGCTCTCCGGGACGGCCATCGCCGCGGCGGGCCTCGCCGCCGGGGGGCCGACCGGCGCCGGCAGCTCCGCCATGGCGGTCTACGCGGGCGAGCCGGCCGGTGCCGATGATGCCGCCCGCTCCCTCGCCGCCGGCCGGCTCATCCCCGCCACCGATCCGCAGACCATCTGCGACGGCCTGCTCACCAGCCTCAGCCCGCGCACCTTCGGCGCCATCTCCGCGCACGTGGCGGCCATCTTCACCGTGGACGACGACGCCGTCCGCCACGCCATGCGGCTGGTGCTGGAGCGCATGAAGCTGGTGATCGAGCCCTCGGCGGCCGTGCCGCTGGCCGCGGTCCTGGCGCATCGCGACCGCTTCGCCGGCCAGCGCGTCGGCATCATCGTCTCGGGCGGCAACCTGGACCTCCTGCGCTGGCGCTGGTGACCGCTTGCGGTCCGCCCGCATCGCAGCGACCTCGTGAGTCAGGAGGTCCGGCCATCGTGTTCCGTCGTCGCTCTCGTCGTTCCCGCCTGCGCCGCTGGTGGCGGGGCCTGCTCGGCCCGCTCCGCCAGACGCCGTCGCGGTTGAACGCCCTGTGGAATCGCTGGTCCGGCCGGGCGCGCCGCCGCGCGGTGATCGCGCGCATGCTGCCGGGCGACATCGTGCTGGCCAGCCCCCGCCTGCGTCGCCTGTCGCTCACCGCGGTGCTCTATCGCCTGCTCCTGCGCTCGCGGTACGTCCACGCCATGCTCTACCTGGGCGACGGCCGGATCATCCACACCACCGCCCGCGAGGGCGTCACCGTGGACCGGCTGCCGGGCAAGCTCTTCGACCGCGACCGCTACCGGATCCGGCGCGTCTCCGGCCTCTCGCCGGAGCAGCGCGCGGCCGTGATCGCCGAGGCCCGGTCGCTGCTCGACCACCGCCTCGATCACGTGGGCCTGGTCACCAACATCCCCGCGCGCTGGCTCGGCCTGCCCAATCCGCTCTGGCATGCCGAGCGCAATCGCCTCTGGTGCGGCAAGCTCATCCACACCGCCTACGCCCGGCACGGCATCGAGCTGGTCCCCGAGGCCGAGCCGGGGACCATCACCTCGGAGGACCTGGCGCGCAGCCGCACCCTGGTCGACGTCTGAGACGCCGCCGGGGGCCGCCAGGGCTGGACGTCGAGCGGTCCGGTCCGGTATCCTGAGAGAAGACCATGCGTCCCACGCACCCGAGCAGCGTCCGAACCGGAGGTCCTGCCATGACGATCCCGAGGGTGTCGCCCGTCCTCGCCCTGCTCGTCGCCCTGCCCCTGGCCGCGATGGCCGCCGATCTGCCGCCGGGACCGAACATCGAGGTCTGGATGGAGAATCCGGGCCACGTGTGGGTCTCGCCGGCCGGCTCCGGCCCCGCGCTGCACTCGGCGTTCGGCGTGAACTGGCCGGGACCCGTGGACGCCACCATCCACGTGATCCTCCGCGACCAGGGGGGCGACCCCATCGCCTTCTACCCCGCCGAGGACATCTGGATCGGCAGCGCCGGCGAGAGCGCCCTGGTCACCTGCGTCGGCGGCGCCATCGCCGACGCCGACACCGACGCCGACGGCTACACCACCATCAGCTCCGCCTTCCGCGCCGGCGGCCAGGTGATTCCCGGCACCCAGCCCGACCTCTTCGTGGCCGGCAACGAGATCGACGCCGATCTGCCTCTGACCATCAACAGCCCGGACGTCAACGGCGATCTGGTCGTCGGGCTCAGTGACGTGGTGCTCATGGTCCAGGCCCTGGGCGGAGCGTACGATTTCCGTTACGACTTCAACGGTGACGGGGCCATCAACCTCGCCGACATCATCGTCATGGTCACCTCCATGGGGGAGACCTGTCCCTGAGCCGACTCAGCGTTCCGCGTCTGGCGAGCGAAGGCGGCCGGGGTCCCGGTCGCCGGCGTCGTCGCGGCCGAAGAGGTCGGCGAGCAGATCGGTGAGGCGGGCGGTGGCATCGGCCACGTCGCGGCCGCCGCGCAGGCGGCCGAACTGCTTCTCCAGGGCGCGCCGGTCGCCGTCGCCGAGGGGCTCGAGCAGGTCGCGGACCCCCACCGCCAGGTCCAGCGAGCCCCGCTGGGCGTGGGCCCGCCCGGCCACCAGGGCATGGTGCAGCCGCGCGCGGCCGAGCACCACGAACGGCAGGTTGCGGTTGCGCGACGGCCCGGCCACCAGCTTGCGCCGGCCCATGGGCACCTGCAGGACCTTGACGTCCACCAGGCGGCCGGCGGCGTAGAGCGAGCTCGCCGCCCCGATGCCCCCGCCGATGAGCGCGCCGGCCAGGAAGCTCGCCCCGCCCAGCGCCACGTCCAGTGCCCCGCCCGCGGCCGCGCCGCCCACCGCGCCCAGACCCAGCAGCTGCAGCCGCGTCAGGCCGAACACGCGCCAGGACTCGGCGGAGAAGAGGTCGTCCGGCCGGAGGGCCTCCAGGGCGGGCTCGCGGCGCTCGAGGGTGTGGTGGTCGTAGATGGCCTCCACCTGCTGACGCGCGCGGCGCTCGCTCTCCTCGAGCCGCTGCTGGTACTCGCGGACCAGCTCGGGCTCCAGGGCCTCGGGATCGCGGCCCGGGCCCAGGGTGCGCTCCACCTGCAGGGTGAGCATGCTGGCCAGGCACCCGGCCACCGCGCGGGCGGCGGCGTGGCGGCGGCGGCGGCGGTCGGCCAGCAGGCTGTCCACCGCGCGGGCCAGGGGCGCGCGCCAGTCGTCCTGGAGCTGGCCGAACGCCCGCAGCAGCTCGACGCGCTTCTCGAAGTCCGCGGTGACGGCGTCGAACACGCGGACCACGCTGAAGTACTGGCCCAGGGCGTTGCGCCAGGCGGCGACGTGGTCGGCGGTGCCGATGGGATTGATGAGCGCCAGGCGGGGCCGGCCGGTCCAGCGCAGGATCTCCATCTCCGCCTCGTACTCCGGGCCGTAGGGCACCGAGCCGTCCACCACGTAGAGGATGCCCGCGCCGTCCATCACCGGGCGCAGCAGCTCGCACTCGTCGGGGAAGCGGCCGGGGCTGTCCGGATCGGCCAGGAACTGGCGCACCACCTCGGGGTGGCGGTCGGCGGTGCTCGCGCGCGCCTGCATCCACTCCCACGCGGCGCGGGCGCGCTGGAAGCCCGGCGTGTCGACCAGGGTGTAGAGGACCTCGCCATCCACGCGCAGGGGGAACTCGCGGCAGCGGGTGGTGGTGCCGGGCATCTCGCCCACGCGGACGCTGTCGTCCTGGGCCAGCGTCGAGACGATGCTCGACTTGCCCTTGTTGGGGTGGCCCACCACGGCGAAGCTGGGCGTCTCGCTCACGGCGTCTCTCCCTCGGCGCTC
>JAASSM010000411.1 GCA_021767885.1 bacterium
CACCGGCCGCGATGCCGGAACCGGGACGTCCCGCGCCGGGTCCACCAGGCGCACCGTACTGCCGGTGGGGATGGATCCGTTCATGGCGGGTACCTCTCAATCCGATGCTGCGGTAGGGAGGGCGGCGCGGGGCCGCCCTCCGTCGTGCCGTCCGTTCCCTTACTGGAGCAGGGAGAGGACGTTCTGCGGCAGGGAGTTGGCCTGGGCGAGCATCGCCGTGCCGGCCTGCTGCAGGATCTGCGAACGGGTCAGGTTCGCGGTCTCCGCGGCGAAGTCCGCATCCTGGATCCGGGACCGGGCGGCGGAGAGGTTCTCCACCGAGGCGCCCAGATTCGAGATGGTGGACTCGAAGCGGTTCTGCACCGCACCCAGGGTGGCTCGCAGGGAGTTCACCGTGGTCAGGGCGGCGTCGACCCGGCTGATGGCGTCGTTGGCGTTCACCACCGTGTCCACCTTCACCGAGGACATGGTGTTGGTGTCCTTGGCGATGGTGACGTTGGCCGCACCGAAGCCCATGTCGTCGCCGTCGCCGGTGATGACGATGTTCTCGCTGGCCACGAAGCTCAGCGTGCCGCCGTTGATCTCGGTGGCGGTGTCGGTGCCGCCGCTGGTGGCGTTGGCGAAGGTGCCCAGGGTGCCGTCCCGGTAGGTGACGCCGTTCACGGTGCTGGAGCCGCCGGCACCCGCAGTCAGGCCGCCGCCCGCACCACCGCCCAGGGTCTGGCCGATGGCGATGTCGCGGCCGTCCTCGGCGCTGAGCCGCAGGTTGGCGCCGTTCAGCGAGGCGGTGACGCCGGTGTTGCTGCTCTGGGCGTTGATGGCGTCGGCGATCTGCTGGCTGGTGAGCACGCCGTTGGCGGCCTGGTCGTAGCCGTTGAAGATGTCGACGTCGTTGATGGCCAGGCTGTAGGCGTCGGTGGCCGACGTGCCGGTGGTATCGGCGATGCCGAACTCGACGTTGTTGTCGGCGGTGGCGGTCAGCCCGGAAATGCCCGCGGCGTTGATGGCCTCGGCCTTGGCGTAGGCGCTGCCGGCGGTCTGGCCCGCGGCGTTGCCGGCCACCGAGGCGCCGATGGTCACCGCGCTGGCGGAGCCCACCTGGATGGTGCCGGCGCCGGACAGGGCGGTGGTGTTCACCTCGGCGGTGGAGGTGGCCTTGGCCACCTGGCCCATCTGGCTCGCCTTGACGCCCTGGGACAGGTTCACCGAGATGGTCTCACCGGCGTTCGCGCCCACCTGGAACTGGCTGGTGCCGAAGGTGCCGTCCAGGACCTTGAGGCCGTTGAAGGCGGTCTGGCCGGCGATCCGGTCGATCTCGGCGATGCGCTGCTGCACCTCCTGGTTCAGGGCCGCCCGGTCGGAGGAGCTGTTGGTGGAGTTGGCGGACTGCACGGCCAGCTCACGGATGCGCTGCAGGTTGTTGGTCACCTCGCCCAGGGCACCCTCGGCGGTCTGGGCCAGGGAGATGCCGTCGTTGGCGTTCCGGGAGGCCTGGTTCAGGCCGCGGATCTGGGCGGTGAAACGCTCGCCGATGGCGAGACCGGCGGCGTCGTCCTTGGCGCTGTTGATGCGCAGGCCGGTGGACAGGCGCTGCAGAGAGGTCTGCAGTTCGTCCTGAGACCGGGTCAGATTGCGCTGCGCGTTGAGCGAAGCGATGTTGGTGTTGATCACCTGAGCCATGATGTTGCTCCTCTTTCCGGCCGGGTGGGCCGTTCTTCCCAAGGGTTCCGGGCCACATTGCCCTCGCCCCCCTTAACGGCCCTGGCCGGGGAAGCTTTAGAGGTGTATGCGAAGCAATCGATGGTTTTCCGTCACCGGGCGTCGGGATGCCGGCGCCGCGGCTCCCAGGGCCCCGCAGGCGGCAGCACCGGGGGCGATGGGCAGGCGGCCGACCCGTCACGTAGCGCTGCGCGCAACGTGACCTACGGCCCCGGCCGAAGCCCGCCGCAGGTCACGGTGCGAAGCTCCGTGACGCAGAGCCCGCCGTCCGGCACGAGCGGGCGATGGCCGGCTCACTCCCGCGCCGTGTCAGTGTCTTCGATACCCGGATCGGCTTCGCCCCATGTGGCGGGATACCGGCCCCGGGCCACGTAGGCACGGAATGACGACCACCGGTGGTCCGCCGGCGCCGACGCGCAGCCGTGGCGGACGGGGTTGAAGTGGATGTAGTCCAGGTGGCGGCGCAGGTCGTCCCGATCGCGGATGTGGTGGTCCCAGTAGCGCCGCTGCCAGAACGTACCCGCGCGGCCGCAACGCCTGGCGACCCTCAGCTTTACGCCCTGCATCAGCCGAGGCAGGCTCGGCGCGTCTTCCAGACACACCAGCCAGTGGAAGTGGTCCGGCAGGATGACCTAGCCCAGCATGCGGTACGGGACGACACTTCGGGCCTCGCGCATGGCCTGGAGCAGGTGTGCGCTGGCGGTGTCGGTGGACAGCAGCGGGCGGCGATCCCGGCACACAGCGGTGATGAACACCGGCGCGCCGGCGAGGAAATGACGGCGGAATCTGGACATGGGCCCTCCCTGGCCGCAGCAGTGCCGGAGCGCAGAGCATGGCAACCGCCACGCCAGGCCGCAAGAAGACGTCACGTAGCGCTGCGCGCAACGTGACCTACGGCCCTGCCGGAGCCCGCCGCGACAACGGCCCGTCACGTAGCGCTGCGCGCAACCTGACCTACGGCCCCCTGCCGCAACCCGCCGCGCCACCGGCACGTCACGTAGCGCTGCGCGCAACGTGACCTACGGCCCCGCCGAAACCCGCCGCGGCACCGGCCGAAGCCCGCCGTAGGTCACGGTGCGAAGCTCCGTGACGGGAACAGCCCCCCGCCACGACGCCCGCCCGTCACGGAGCCGGTGCCGCCGCCGCGTTCAGTCGCGCGCGCCTGCGCAGTTCGGCGAGGCGCTCCGGGCTCGGCAGGCCGCCCCGTGGATCCGACAGCAAAGCCGCCGCCCGGGCGGTCAGCTCGGCCACGCCCCGGCCGGCCAGGCTCACCCGGGCCGGGTCGAGGTCCAGTCCCTCCAGCAGCCCGTCCACCTTGGCGGTGTTGCTCTCCGCCACCAGGAAGGGCACGCCCTGGAAAGCGGCCGCCACCGAGTAGTGGAAGCGCCCCGAGACCACCAGGGCGGCCCCGGCAATGGACTGCAGCCACTGGTCCTCGCTGAGCGCGAAGCGCAGCTCGTAAGGCACCTCGAGGGCGCTCAGGCGCCGGCTCAGGGCCTCCACGAAGCCCACCTCGTCATCCGCCAGGAAGGCCTTGGCCCCGCTGAGGATCTCGACGGCATGGCCGTCGGCGGCAAGCCGGCGGGCCAGGCCGGCGAAGGCCTCCACCAGCTCGGCGGTCCAGGACACCGAGCCGCCGAACACCACCCGGCGCCCGGTCTC
>JAASSM010000412.1 GCA_021767885.1 bacterium
ATCCCAGGAGAACATGACCTGACCGCGGGAATGCCCCGGCACCGCGGTCACGCGCAGCTCACCCTCGCCGAGGGGCAGGGCGAGGCCATCGCGCAGCTCCGGTTCCAGCCGCGGGACACGGGAGGTGGGCAGGCCGAACATGGTCTGCTGCTGGGGCATGGCGTGGATCAGGGGGACGTCCTCCGGATGCACCTGCAAGGCGAGGTCGTGATGCTCCTGGATGGCAGCGGCCGCGCCCACGTGGTCGAAGTGTCCGTGCGTGGCCAGCAGCCAGCGCAGGCGACATCCAGAGGCGTCGACGCGGGCCAGCAGACGGGGCGCGTCGTCGCCCGGGTCGACCAGGGCCGCCTCGCCATGCTCGCGATCGAGCACGAGCCAGGCGTTCATCTGCAGGGGTCCGACGGTGAGGCATTCGAGGGTGAAGCCAGGCATCGTGCGGTCCTCGGGAGCGAGGGGAGGGGCGCCGCGCCGGGCGGCGCGGCGCCCGCGGGGGCGGCTAGTCGTCGTAGTACTCGCGGCCGAGATGGGTGATGGGCTCCTCGCCCATCATCCAGCGCAGCGTGTTCTTGAGCTTCTTCTGCTGGATGAAGAGGTCGTGCTCCGGGTACAGGCCCTGCGGCACCACCGGGCTCTTGAAGAAGAAGGACAGCCACTCCTGGATCCCGCCCATGCCAGCGCGCTTGGCCAGGTCCAGGAACAGGGCCAGGTCGAGCACCAGGGGCGCGGCGAGGATGGAGTCGCGGCAGAGGAAGTCCACCTTGATCTGCATCGGCATCCCGCACCAGCCGAAGACGTCGATGTTGTCCCAGCCTTCCTTGTTGTCGCCGCGCGGCGGATAGTAGTTGATCCGCACCTTGTGGTAGAGGTTGCCATAGAGATCGGGGTAGAGGTCCGGCTGCAGGATGGTGCCCAGCACGCCGAGCTTGGACTCCTCCTTGGTCTTGAAGGACTCGGGGTCGTCCAGGACCTCACCGTCGCGGTTGCCGAGGATGTTGGTGGAGAACCAGCCGTTCATGCCCAGCAGCCGCGCCTTGAATCCCGGGGCGAGAATGGTCTTCATGAGGGTCTGGCCGGTCTTGAAGTCCTTGCCGCAGATGGGGGTGCCGGTCTGCCGGGACAGTTCCTCGAGGGCGGGGAAGTCCGCGCTGAGGTTGGGGGCGCCGTTGGCGTATGGGACCCCCGCCTTCAGGGCCGCGTAGGCGTAGATCATGCTCGGAGCGATCTGGGGGTGGTCCTCGCGCAGGCCCTTCTCGAAGGCGTCGAGCGACTGGTGAACGTCGCTCCTCTGCAGGAAGATCTCCGTGGAGCCGCACCAGATCATGACCAGGCGATCGCAGCCGTGGCGTCGCTTGAAGTCCTCCATGTCCTGGATGAGCGCCTCGGCCAGCTCGAGCTTGTTGCGGTCCTTCTTGACGTGCGTGCCGTCGAGCTTCTTGACGTAGTAGTTGTCGAAGACGGCCTCCATGGGGGAGATCGCCGCCAGCTCGGGCTCGAGCTGGTCGAGCATGGTCTGGGGCAGCACGCCGGCCTTGCTCGCGGCCTCGTAGACGTTGTCGGGGAAGATGTCCCAGCCGCCGAAGACCAGGTCGTCCATCTCCGCCAGGGGCACGAAGTTCTTCACCAGGGGCTGCCGTCCGTCGGTGCGCTTGCCGAGGCGGATGTGGCCCATCTGGGTGACGCTGCCGATGGGCAGGCTCAGGCCCTTGCGGATGGCCTCCACGCCGGCCATGAAGGTCGACGAGACCGCGCCCATGCCCGGAGTGAGGATGCCGAGCTTCCCGCCCGCGGGTTTGATATCCAGTTTCTCGGCCATGAACAAGCTCCTCTCGGATGTTCCAGTGTCTGTCGCGGCCCGAAAACGCCTGGAGGATAGGCCTGTTAGGGGCCGAAAGCAAAAGAATTCGGCGCTTGATTCGAAATGTGCAAATGTCGGCGGAGAGGGTGGACAAATGAGGTTATGATATGCTAAAATGTGCCTCCATTGCCGAGCAATCCGGCTTCACCGGCCCCGGGTGGAGCCACCCTCGCCCTCCTGAAGGGACCTGGATGGACCTAGGCTAACGCGAAGACCACGATCTCATCTTGCACCACGAGTACGCCTCGGGGGTCCTTTCGAATGAAGCAGAATGCCGCTGCCCTGCGCGTTGCTGCCCAGTCGCCCAGTCTCACGCATAGCGAGTTCTTCGTTCCCGTCGATACGAGACGGTTCGTGGGGCTCGGCGGCCTGGTCAAGCGCGTCGCGGATCTCGTCCTGGTTCTGCTGGCCTCGCTGGTGGCCCTGCCCTTCTGCCTGGCCATCGCCCTGGTGATCAAGGCCACCAGCCCCGGCCCGGTCCTCTTCGTCCAGGAACGCCTCGGTCGCAACGGCCGACCGTTCCGGTTCTACAAGTTCCGCTCCATGCGGCACGACGCCGACGACGCCATCCACCGCCAGTTCGCCGCCATGTTCATCAATGGCGACGAGGACGGTTGCAAGGCGCAGAACGGCGGCAAGGCCGTCTACAAGATGGAGGAGGACCCTCGCATCACCCCCATCGGCCGCTGGTTGCGCCGCACGTCCCTGGACGAGCTGCCCCAGCTGCTGAACATCCTCAAGGGGGACATGTCGCTGGTCGGTCCTCGCCCGCCCATCTCGTACGAGATCGAGAACTACCAGCCCTGGCACCTCGAGCGCCTGAAGGTCACGCCCGGCCTGACCGGCCTGTGGCAGGTCATGGGGCGCAGCCGGGTGAGCTTCGACGAGATGGTCCATCTCGACCTGCACTACATCAACCACTGGTCGCTGCTGCTGGACCTGAAGATCCTGCTGCGGACGGTCCCGGTGGTGCTGCGGGGCACGGGCGGGATGTAGCGCCGGGGAGCGGGCTCAAGACCGGCTCCGGATGGCCGAATCCTGGACGAGCGATCAGCGACGCATGCGAGCGGGGCGCCACCGCCCTGGAACGACAACGAAAGGAACCGGCATGCTCCGGATGGGCGTCATCGGCTGCGGGTACTGGGGCCCCAACCTCATCAGGAACTTCCACAACAACCCCGAGGTCGAGCTGGTGATCATGGCCGACCTCGATCCGGAGCGCCTGCAGCGGGTGGGCGGACTCTATCCCACGGTCAAACGGACCACCGACCACCGCGACGTCATCGCCGATGCCAGCCTCGATGCCGTGGTGGTGGCGACGCCCGTCTCCACCCACTTCCCCCTCGGCATGCAGGTGCTCGAGTCCGGCAAGCACCTGTTCCTGGAGAAGCCCATGGCGGCGTCGGCGGAGGAGTGCCGCCGGCTCAACGACGCGGCCGATGCCCGCGGCCTGCAGCTCATGGTGGGTCACACCTTCCTGTTCTCGCCGGCGGTGCGGAAGATCGGTTCGCTCATCGGCGA
>JAASSM010000413.1 GCA_021767885.1 bacterium
GACGGTGGACGTGCTCGAGGAGCTCGACCGCTTCAAGCGGGGCAACGACGAGCGCGGCCGCAACGCCCGCCAGGTCACCCGGACCCTGGACAGCCTGCGCGACGGCCGCCCCCTCTCCCAGGGCGTGCCCATCGCCGACGGGCCGGGCAAGCTCTACGTCCTGGTCACCAACTTCGTCGCCCAGCTGCCCGACGGCATGGACCGCTCCGTCCCGGACAACCGGATCCTGGCGGCGGCCCTGGCCCTGCACCAGATCGGTCACGAGGTGGTGTTCGTCTCCAAGGACATCAACGCCCGCTGCAAGGCCGACGCCCTGGGCATCAAGGCCGAGGACTTCAAGAACCAGAAGGTGAACTTCGACGAGCTGTACACCGGCTGGTCCGAGCACCTGGTGCCCGACGCCACCGTGGACGCCTTCTACGCGGGCCAGCCGGTGGCGCTGGAATACGAGTTCCGGCCCAACGAGGGCGTGCTCCTGCGCTCGGAGGCCCGCGAGAAGAAGACCGCCCTGGGCATCTGGCGCACCGACACCGCCCGCATCGAGCCCCTGCAGTTCGGCGACGCCCACCCCTGGGGCCTGAGCGCCCGCAACCTCCAGCAGCAGTACGCCCTGGAGCTCCTGCTGCGGCCGGACATCCAGCTGGTGACCATGCTCGGCCAGGCGGGCACCGGCAAGACCCTGCTGGCCCTGGCGGTGGGGCTGCAACTGGTGGCCGAGGAGAAGCAGTTCCGGCGCGTCATGGTCTCGCGCCCGATCATGCCGCTGGGCAAGGACATCGGCTATCTGCCGGGGACCAAGGAGGAGAAGCTGGAGAGCTGGATGGAGCCCATCCTGGACAACCTCCAGTACCTGGTGGACCCCAAGCTCGAGCAGAGCAGCGACAAGGTGGACTACCTCTTCGACACCGGGGTGCTGGAGATGGAGGCGGTCACGTACATCCGCGGCCGCAGCCTGCCCAAGCTCTTCATCATCATCGACGAGGCCCAGAACCTCACGCCGCACGAGGTCAAGACCGTGGTCTCCCGGGCCGGCGAGGGCGCCAAGGTGGTCCTGACCGGCGACGCCTACCAGATCGACAACCCGTATCTCGACGCCTCGAGCAACGGGCTGACCTACGTGGTGGAGCGGTTCAAGGAGCAATCCATCTACGGCCACATCACCCTGGCCAAGAGCGAGCGCTCGCAGCTGGCCAGCCTGGCGGCGCAGCTGCTCTGACCGGCCGGGACGACCGCAGGGCCGGCCGACGCCGTCCCGTCGCTAGCCGCCCGCGGCCTCGCCGGCCTCCACCAGGGCCTGGCGCAGCTGCCCCACGAGGCAGGCGTTGCACCGCTTGACCGCCGTGGTCAGGTACTGGTCCACCCACTGCTGGTCCTTGCGCGAGGTCATGCTCTCCCAAACGCGCTTGGTGATCTCGCCGAGGCACTCGCGCTCCCAGAACAGCTCGCGGCCCGCGTCGTAGACCCGGAGCCGGACCTGGCACACGGCGCGGATCCGCGCCGGGATGGGGATGGCGCCGATGCCCACCACGCCGCCCACCGCCGCGCCACCGCCGCTGTTGCTGGCCGCGTAGCCCAGCCCGGCCCCGGCGAGGCCGGCCAGGGCGAACCCGCCGGCGTTGCGGGAGATCTTGCAGCCCATGTGCTCCAGGTCGATCTCCAGCGTGTAGTCCGCCTGGCTGCGCAGCGGCACGATCTCCACCAGGTCGGTCTGGCTGAGGTCCTGGACCAGGGCCTGGTAGTAGATCTGCCCCACGGGCTCCACCCACGCCTCGTCCGCCGGGAAGCGCGCCGTGGCCAGGCCGCCCTCGCCACCGCGCTGGGTCCCCGGCCGCAGATCGTTGACGAACTCCACGTACAGGCGCGGGGGCTGGTCGCCCACCGGCGGGAAGACCAGCGTCTCGCCGGGGTAGTTGAACACGATGTCGTTGCCCGAGCCGCAGCCCGCCAGACCCGCCAGCACGGCCAACAACAGCGCGGTCGCCGGCCTCCGGATGCTCCATCGCATGGGATCGCTCCTCTCGAGAACTGGGCGCTGCAGGAACGTTACGTGTCCGCCCGGCCGATGACCAGCCCCACGGCGACGCCTGGCAGGTCGGCCGCCGGGGCGAGGTTCCGGGCGACCTCCACCGTGTCCGCACTGCCCCAGTACCAGACCAGCTCGTCGCCCATGGCCTCGGCGAAGGCGCGCACCGGGCCACGGGCCCGCCGGCCGGCCACCAGCAGCTCGGCGCCGCCGGCCAGCGCCTGGCCCGGCGTGGAACCGCGCGCCAGGTTGGTGACC
The DNA here is from genome assembly GCA_021767885.1 of bacterium. The sequence goes on from JAASSM010000413.1 coordinate 2,282, forward strand.
AGGTTGCCGTAGCGATCGATCCAGACCACGGTGCCCGGTTCCGGGTCGGACCGCGGCCCGAGGTCCGTCCCGGCGCCCGCTGGCCCCAGCCGGGCGGGATCGCCGCCACCGGCCAGGTGCGCGGCCGCGGGCGCGAACCGGTCCCGCCCGTCGAAGGTGCTGGCCGCTGGCAGTCCGGCCGGCGGATCGCGGTGGGCGAGCCGCACCACCTGCAGATCCGGGCTGCCGGCGAGATGGGCCGCCAGGCCATTGCCGGGCCCGACGAACCAGCGCCCGCCGCAGCGCGCCGCCACCGCCGGGCGGTCGGTGCCCACGCCGGGATCGACCACCGCCAGGCAGACGGCACCCTCCGGCAGCTGCGGCCAGGTCCGGCGCAGGAGCCAGGCGCCGGCCTCGATGCGGCCGGCCGGCACGTCGTGGCTCAGGTGCACCAGCACCAGGTCCGGCGGCCCCAGGCGCCGCAGCTGCAGCTCCACCTCCCCGACGTAGGGATCGCTCCGGCCGAAGTCGCTGATCAGGGCCACCAGGCTCATGCCTCGCCCTCCGGCGAACCGGTGGCCGCCGCGGTGGTGCGGGCCGCCGCCCGGGCCGCCCCCGCCGCCGCCGCGCCCGCCAGGGGCCGTCCCAGGAACCGCACGGCCAGGACGACGAGCACCGCGCCGGCCGCCAGGCCGAGCAGCGGCGAGAGCCCCCAGCCCACCGGCAGGTAGCCGCAGACCATGGCCACTGTCCCCACCAGCGCCGCATAGGGCAGCTGGGTGCGCACGTGGTCGATGTGGTCGCTGCCACTGGCCAGGGAGGACATGATGGTGGTGTCGGAGATGGGCGAGCAGTGGTCGCCGAAGACGGCGCCGGCCAGCACCGCGCTCACCGCCGCCAGGTGGATGCCCTGGCCCGTGTCCGCCGCCAGCCCCTCGGCCCCGGGCAGCACCGCGCCCAGGGGATAGACCAGGGGCATGAGGATGGCCATGGTCCCCCAGCTGGTCCCGGTGGCGAAGCTCACCGCGGCGGCCAGCAGGAAGGTGACCGCGGGCAGCAGCCGCGCCGAGAGGGCATCGCGGCAGATCTCCACCAGGTACGGAGC
>JAASSM010000414.1 GCA_021767885.1 bacterium
CTTCCCCCACGACGCGATCATGGCCGAGAGCACGCCGAACTCCGAGATGACCGTGATCGTGGACGTGGACCTCGACCGCCTGCGCGCGCTGCGCAACGAGGGCAGCGTCACCAACGGGCGCGACCGCCGCCTCGACCTCTACGACATCGAGTGGCTGGGAGACTGAGCAGGGCGCTGGCGCGGCATCACGGGTGTCGTCGTCACCATCTCGACGCCCGCGGCGACTCGCGCCGTCCTGAACGAAGTGTGCGCCAGTGCTGGACACTTCGTTCAGGAGGATCCGGCCGCGCGCTCGACGCGCCGGAGTCCAGACGTCCAATCCCGCGACCCCACGATCCACCGACCACCCCGCCCGCCGCGCCCACCCGGCCAGCGGCCCATCCCAGGGCCCATCCCGCCGGACCACCACGGCGGCCGGCGGCGTGGCCGCCAGCGCGGCCGCGAGGGTCTGCGGGGTGACCAGCCCCAGGTCCCGAGCGCGCGGCCCCGGCAGCCGCGTCCCCAGCCGCCAGGCGAACGGGCCGGCGGCCAGGCCTCGCAGGGGTCGACGGCCGGCCTCCAGGGGCAGGACGGAGGCGGTGGTGACCACCGGGCGCGCGGGGTGATCGGCCGTCAGGCTGGCCAGGTGCTCGCCCGCCGCGTGGGCGACCAGTGGCGGCCAGCGATCCCGATGGCGCAGGACGCGCCAGCGGTCGGCCGTCTCGGGCGCGCGGTGGACCACGACCACCACGGCGGCGGCGGCGAGCAGCATGCCGAGCAGGATCCGGGCGCGGTGCGGCCCGGGAGGCGCCCCCCGTGGCGAAGCCCGTGGCGAGCCGCGTGGCGAGCCGCGTGGCGCGTCCTCCGGCGAACCCTCCGGTGAATCCTGCGGAACCCGGCCGAGCGCCACGGCCGGCAACGTGGCCAGCGCCAGCAGCAACGGCAGGTGGTAGCCGGTCTGCACCGGGCGCGGCACCGCCACCATGAGCAGGCCGGCCGCCAGGAGGCCGGCGACCAGGAGCCAGGCCGGACCAGGCGCCAGACGGGATGCCCGGCCGGTCACCGCGGCCGCCGCCGCCATCGCGATCGCTGCCGCCACCGCGGCGCAGACCAGCAGCACGGCATGCCCGGTCTCGCGCGCGAACGCCCCCGCATGGGCCAGCTTGCCGGCCAGGTCCAGCCCGCGGCCCAGGCCCGCGGCCTGGTGCCAGTCCGCGTTGAGCCGGTGGTAGTCCAGCAGGAAGAACCGCACGGTCGCCGGGTCGAGGCCCACCAGCGTGACCGCCGCCGGCAGCAGGCCCAGCGCCGCCCCGGCGGCCGTCCAGGCCACCGGCCCCCCGCGCCCGGTGCTCACCAGCGGCCAGGCCACCACCAGGGCGGCCAGGGGCGCGTGGGTGAGCTTCAGGCCCACGGCCACACCGGCCAGCACCCCGGCGGTCAGCAGGCGCCCGCGCGACGCCATCGGGCCGGCGTGTGCGCCCGCGGACGGTCCCGGGCGCACCCCCGCCCCTGGCCCGGCGCCGCGCCCGGCCAGCCGCGGCAGCGCCAGCAGCGCGCCCACCACGGCGAGCAGGGCGAGGTCGTGGTTGCGGGCCAGGCCCAGGGTGGCCTGCACGGCAGCCTGCTGCCAGAGGATCACCAGCAGCAGCGCGGCCGCCCAGCCGGGCGCACCCAGCCGGCGCCACAGGCGCAGCACCGCCACCGCCAGCGCGAGCGCCACCAGCGCCGCCAGCAGGCGCCCCTCCAGCAGCACGTGATGGCCGGGGATCAGCCGCTGCCAGAGCCCATGGATCCAGGCCGCGTACGGGGGCTGGAAAAATGGCACGTCGGCGTAGAGGCGGGCCGCATCGCCGGGGGCGGGGGCCGCCGGGATGGCCGGGTGGCCCACCGTCAGGATCCCGGCGGCCAGGTACATGGACTCGTCGCGGTCCAGGGGATGGGTCAGCGCCAGCAGGAGGGACCCGGCCCCGGCCAGCACCACCGCCGCGATCATGGCCGGCCGCGAGCAGCGCGCCGCCCTGGTACTGCCGGTGATACCATCGCCGGCCCCGCCGGTCACGCGCGCGACTCCACCAGCCCGGCGTAGAGGTGCAGGAAGCGGTCGGTCTGCCGGCCGAGGGTATAGCGGGCGGCCTCGCGCAACGCGGCGCGGCCCTGGCGCTCGCGCAGCCTGCGGTCAGTGGCGTAGCCGGTGATCGCCGCGGCCAGGGGCTGCGGCCGCGGCTCCACCAGCAGGCCGGTCTCGCCGTCGCCCACCACCTCGGGCAGGCCGCCGCGCGGCGAGGCGATCACCGGGCGGCCGTGCAGGTAGGCGTCGAGGACCACGCGGCCGAAGGGCTCGTCCCACACCGAGGGCGCCACCAGGAACGCGCAGTCGGCCAGCAGCCGCTGCTTGGCCTGACCCCGCACCATGCCGTGATACGTCACGCGGTCGGGCCAGCGCGCCGCCAGGTCCTCGACGTCGGCCTGCAGGTCGCCGGCGCCGGCGAGGTCGAACCCGAAGCCGTCGGGCGCGTCGGGCAGCATCCGCGCCAGCGCCTCGAGCAGCACGCCCACGCCCTTGTGGCGGTCGAGCTGCCCGAGGAACAGGCCGCGGACCTGGCCCTCCGGCGGCGGCGACCAAGCCCCCGGCTCGCCCTCGCAGGCATTGGGCACCACCTCGCGGCGCGTGTCGGTGAAGAAGCCGAAGTCCAGGTGCCGCCGCAGCACGTACCGCGACGGCGCGGTCACCAGGCTCACCCCGCCGGTGTGCCGCCGCTTGAGGAAGCGCAGCGCCTGGCAGGGCGACGGCCCACCGCCGCACGGCTCGCCGCTGGACCGCTGCAGGGTGGTCCGCGGGCAGAGCAGGTGGTAGTCGCGCAGGGTGTGCACCACCGGGATCCCCCGCTCCCGCGCCGCCTCCCACACCGCGGTGGTCAGGCCCACGATGGTGTTGGTGTGCACCACGTCCGGCCGGGCGCGGTCCAGCGCCTGGCGGGTCAGGCGGCGCCAGCGGCGGTCGTGCACCTGGGCGAAGTGGTGACGACCCCGCTGCAGGATCCCCGCCCGCCCGGCCCCCTGCCGCGGCAACAGGTGCTGGTGACCGGCGCTGGCGGCCTCGAGCACCTCGCCGCTCAGCCCCTCCAGCTCGCGCGCCGCCAGCTCTTGCCGGGGCCCGACGTCCAGGTAGCCGGTGCTCGCCAGGGCGTCCACCCGGTGGCCGCGCCCGGAGAGCTGCCGCGCCAGCAGCCAGGACGACATCTCCGCCCCGCCCACCACCGCCGGGTAGAACGTGCTGTTGACCATGAGGATGCGCAGGGTCACGGGGCCTCCTCGCCGGGGGCACCGCCGAGGGCGCCGCCGGAGGCGGCCACCGCGTCGGGGTCCACCACGATC
>JAASSM010000415.1 GCA_021767885.1 bacterium
GATCCCGCCGCCGTGATCGACGCCACGATCACCGAGAACTCGGTGGCCACGAGCGCGTTCAACTACTTCGCCGTCGGCAGCGCCAGCCAGGGGACCGTCGACGTCCGGGCCTCGGGCAACCACCTGGTCGGGCCGCCGCAGGAGGTCGCCTCGCGGATCTTCGGCGAGGTCGACTTCAGCCCCTGGGTGACCGACGGCACCGACGTCAGCGCCGACCCGGGCCTGCAGCTGGACTACTCCGTGCTCCACGTCGACGACCGCAGCCTGCCCACCGGCGACCTCGGGCTGATCGAGGAGGCCCTGCAGTTCGCCGCCGAGACCGACACCATCATCGTCGAGGCGGGCGATTACTACGAGCAGGTCCACGTCACCAGGGACGGGCTCACCCTGCAGGGCCGCAACGGCAACGTCATGGAGACCACCTATCTGCGGCAGAGCGAGCCCGCCGACCTGCCGCTGGCCATCTCCTACGAGGGCGCCGATTACCATCCGTTCATCCTGGTGGACGGGGCGACCGACGTGACGGTGGACGAGTTCTTCATCACCAGCGAGACGGGCTGGACGGGACCGGGCCGGATCGTCGGTGTCGGTTACTGGAACTCCGGCGGTCTGGTGACCGACATGTACATCCAGAACGTGACCGAGGCCACGCCGGCCGACCCGTTCAGCGGCATCGGGATCTTCGCGGCCACCGACGGCACGGTGGGCCCGCTGACCGTCGACTGCCAGCGCGACACGGTGAGCACGTTCCAGCGCGGCGGCGCGGCGTTCATGGGGAGCGAGCTCACCGGTGCGGTCTCCGGGCTCCTGTTGTCCGGATTCGCCGGGGACGAGGTGTACCTCATCGAGTACGGCGCCGGTGCGCGCGGCGTGGTGACGGCCCCGTTCGCCGGCGGCCGCATCCTGGCCACGCGGGCCGGCCAGGTCGACATCGACGGCGTCGAATGGACCAACGCCGACTTCCCGCTCATCCTCGAGGATGGCTCCGCATCGATCACGAATTCCGTGCTGTTCACGGGCCTCGGCGGCCATGGGATCCAGGTGGTCGACACCGACGCCGGACCGATCCCCGGTCTGTTCCAGGCGCAGCCGCTCCTGCCGCGAGGCAGCGGGATCGCCACGCGGGCTCCCACCAGCCTGGTCATCGCGGACAGCGAGCTTCAGAGCGGCATCTATCCCAGCGTGTACGTCGGCGACCAGGTCAACTTCGAGTTGACCGGATCGACCATCCTCTCGGGTCAGACCGCGATCCAGCTGCCCGACGGTGGCGAGGTCACCGGCTTCCTCAACGAGAACGACTTCTCCCAGACCTTCACGTCCATCGCCGGCAGCACGCTCACGCCCCTGGATGCCACCTGCAACTGGTGGGGCAGCGTGGACGGCCCGGACACCCCGGACAACCCCAGCGACGGCGCCGATCTCGACAGCAACGTGAACTTCACGCCCTGGCTGACCGGCCCGGGCGGCGCCTGCGACGGCGGCGTGGTGGCCGACGTGGTGACCATCACCCCGCCCGACGGCTGCGGCGGCGACGGCTCGCCCTGCAGCCTGGCCACCGTGAGCTTCGAGCGCGGCAACACCGATCCGCTGCGCGGCCTGAGCGTCACCTTCACGCTGAGCGAGGAGCTGGCGCTCTGCACCGGCGACCTCGACGGCGACATCACCGCCCTGACCGGCGAGGGCGCCATGTTCGCCGGGTACGAGAACGTGGTCCAGGAGGTGATCGACAACGGCGGCGGCAGCTACACGGTGGACGTGGTGCTCACCGGCGACCCGTGCGGTCCCACCGTGGGCGGCGACGTCTTCACCATCGCGCTCACCGCGGCCGGCGGCGCCGGCGACGTCACCGGCACCATCACCCTGACGGCCGTCGACGCGCGCGATTGCGACAGCCAGCCGCTGCCCGGCAGCCCGGGCGACCCGGCCACCGTGACCATCGACGGGACGCCGCCGGCGGCCATCACCGACCTCGCCGTGGCCCTCGGCGACGCTGGCAGCGTGGCCGGCAGCAAGCAGGTGGCGCTGAGCTGGACCGCGCCCACCGATCCGCAGGCCGAGACCATCGAGATCTGGCGGCGGGGCTACGGCGACCATCCCGAGTACGACGACGGCACCGGCACGCCGGCCACGCTGCCGGTGAGCGCGGACAACGGCTGGACCCTGGTCGCCACGCTGGCGGCGACCGCCAGCAGCCACACCGACGACCCCGGCGCGCGCGACTTCTGGTCCTACGCCGTCAAGGCCGTCGACGCCTGCGGCAACGCCTCGGCCGTGGCGGCCGAGGAGATCGCCGGCGGCATCCTCAACTACCACCTCGGCGACGTGGTCGACCCCGCGGACGCGGCGGTGGCCGGCGACAACCTGGTGGACATGGCCGACGTCTCCCGCCTGGGCGCGAGCTACGGCACCGCCGACGGCGACGCCGATTACGCCAACATCCTGGACATCGGCCCCACCACCGATCTGGACGTGCGGTCGCTGCCCACCACGGACGACCTCATCGACTTCGAGGATCTCATGGTCATGGCCACCAACTTCGGCATGGTGGGCCGGCTGGTCCCGCCGGACATCCTGGCCGCGAGCGGCAACGCGGTGTGGGTGGAGGCCACCGCCACGGGCCCGCGCCCGCAGACCATCGCCGCCCACGTCATGCTGCGCGGCGACGGCCGCATCCAGGGCCTGAGCATCCCGCTGACCTGGAACCGCGCGGCGGTCACGCCGGTGGGCATGGCGGTGGGCGAGCTGATGGCGGCCCAGGCCGGGGCGGGAATCGTGCTCGGCCCGCGGCCGGGGACCGTGGATGCGGCCCTGCTCGGCGTCCGCGAGGCCGGCCTCGGCCTGCGCGGCGAGGGCACCCTGGCGGTGGTCACCTTCGCGGTGGTGGGCCCGGGCGATCCGCGCATCGCCGTCGGCGAGGTCGCCGCCCGCGACGCCGGCAACAAGCCGGTCGTCCTGGGGGCGGACCCGGCCCCGGCGCCCGCGGAGCTGGACCCCGGCCACGCGGCGCCCACGGTCACCCGCCTCGGCCCCAACCACCCCAACCCGTTCAACCCGTCCACCACGCTGTCGTTCAGCCTGGCCCGCTCCGGCCGGGTGCAGCTGGGCATCTACGACGTCCGCGGCCGCCTGGTCTCCGCGCTGGTGGACGGCCACCTGCCCCGCGGCGACCACCGCCTGGTCTGGCACGGCCGCGACGACGCCGGCCAGGGCGTCAGCTCGGGCACCTACTTCGTCCGCCTGGTGACGGCGGATCGCTCGGAGACGCGGACGATCACCCTGGTGAAATAGGCGCCGGCGAGGGCGGCGCCTTCATCACGAACGGACGGGCCCCGGGACGCTGGACCGGGGCC
>JAASSM010000416.1 GCA_021767885.1 bacterium
CCGTCGGGCAACCGACGCCGATCGGTCGCGCGCAGGGGTCGGGCCGGGTCCTGTACGCCGGCTTCTGGGCGGTCCGTCAGGCCATCGTGACGGGCGTCGAGACGCCCGCGAGCCTGCCCCTGGACACCCGCCTGACGGGCAACGCCCCGAACCCCTTCAACCCGGCCACCAGCATCCGCTTCACGCTCGCCGCGGCCGGTCCGGTCCGCCTGGACGTCTTCGACGCCCGGGGCCAGCACGTGCGCACCCTGGTGGACGGATTCCGCCCGGCCGGACGTCACGAGGTCCTCTGGCGCGGCGACGATGCAGCCGGCCGCCGGGTCGCGTCCGGTGTCTACTTCTGCCGCCTGCGCGCGGACCGGTACCAGGCCGTCAGGAAGATGCTCATGCTCAAGTAGAGGAGGAGCGGCGATGAAACCCCGCACGAAGATGTTCATGACGCTGGCCGCGGTCCTCGTCGTCGCGGCCGCCACCACGACCGCCGCGCCGCGGCTGGTCAGCTACCAGGGCATGCTCACCGACGACGTCGGTCTGCCGCTCGTCGGCAGCTTCCAGCTCACCATCCGCATCTACCGCGAGGCCGGAGACCCGGCGCCCGCGTGGGTCGAGGTGCACCAGGGCGTCGTGGTCGACCAGGGGATCTTCAACCTCGTCCTCGGCAGCGTCGACCCCTTGAACAACCCGTTCCCGGTCGGTCTCTTCGACGACGCCACGCAGCCCTGGCTGGGCGTGGCCGTGGGCGACGACCCGGAGCTCACGCCACGCATGCCCTTCACCTCCGTGCCCTGGGCGCTCCACGCCACCGTCGCCGACACCGCCCGCACGGGCGCCGGCAGCGACACCGACTGGACGCTCGCCGGCGACGACGTCTACCACCTGGACGGCAACGTGGGCATCGGCACGGCCAACCCCGTCAAGCGGCTCCACGTCGACCAGGAGAACGACCTCGACCAGGGGATCCGCCTGTCCTCGGGACCGGCCTATACCTCGGTCTACGCGGACTTCAAGGTGACCCGCGGCGGCGGCGGCCTGGTGATCAACTCCAACGCCGGCGGCGGCACCTGGGCGGACATCAGCCTGCAGACCAACGGGGGCACCCGGATGTTCGTCAACCACGCCGGCAGCGTGGGCATCGGCACCACGGCGCCGCAATCGCGCCTGCACGTGGTGGGCGACGCCCGCGTGGAGGTCCTGCACATCACCGGCGCCGACCTCGCCGAGCACTTCCCCATGGCGAGCGAGCTCGAGCCGGGCACCGTCGTGGCCATCGACCGGGAGCATCCGGGCCAGCTCTGCATCTCGCGGACGGCCTACGATCGCACCGTGGCCGGCGTGGTCAGCGGCGCCGGCGACCTGCCCACCGGCGCGCTGCTGGGCAACCTGCCCGGCCAGGACACGGCCTCGCCCGTCGCGCTCAGCGGCCGGGTCTGGGTCAAGTGCGACGCGACGCGGCACCCCATCGTGGCGGGAGACCTCCTGACCAGCGCCGAGCGCGCCGGCCACGCGATGAAGGCCGCCGACCACGGTCGGGCCCAGGGTGCGATCATCGGCAAGGCGATGACGCCGCTGGCCGCCGGCCAGGGGCTGGTCCTCGTGCTGGTGAGCCTGCAGTGACCGCGGGCCGCGTCATCACCGGCGACGCGGTGGCCGGGAGGCCACCGGCCGCAAGCACGCAGGACCTTGCCGCGGGGGTGAGACCATGAACGCGAGAATCCTGACCATGACCATGACCCTGGCCCTGGCCCTGGCGATGTCGCCCGGCGTGGCCGGCGCGGCCAGCGCGGCCTCTCCACCACCGGCGGTCGGTGACCCGGTGAGCCTGCAGGGCCGGATCCAGGTGATCTGGAGCGACGGGCCGCCGGGATCCGACGTGGTCCCCGGCCAGCGCTACGAGCTGGTGACGGCCGCGGGCGACCGGTGGCGGCTCGCGCTGACGCCGGCCCAGGTCCAGGCGGCCGGCGGGCTCCTGGCCCTCGCGGGCGCCCGCGCGACGGTGGCCGGCACGGTCGCCCGCTCGGCGGCCCGCAAGGTGACCGTCGCGAGCATCGTCCGCGACGAGGCGGCGAGCGCCGCGACCCGCGACGTCTTCGGCTCGCAGCGCTACATCTGGATCCTCATGCGCTTCGGCGACAATCCCGACACGCCACAGCCGACGTACTTCTTCATGGATCAGGCGCTGGGGGACTACCCCAGCCTGGACCACTACGTGCGCGAGATCTCGTACAACAACGTCAACCTGGAAGGGAGCATCGTGCTGGGCTGGTTCGATCTGCCCCACCCCCGGTCCTACTACGTCTACGACATCGATCCCGAGGATCCCGACGACGAGGTGGACGGCCAGCGGACCCTCGAGGACGCCATCGCCCTGGTGGATCCCCTGGTGGACTTCACCGACTACGCCGGCTTCCACATGTGCTACAACGACGTGCTCGACTGCTGCTCCTACGGCGGGCAGGTCTGGCTGACCCTGGACGGCGAATCCCGCTACTGGAACGTCACCTGGCTGGCGGACTGGGGCTGGAGCAACCAGGACGTGATCGCCCACGAGACCGGACACTCCCTCGGCTGGCCCCACTCCTCCGGCCCCTACGGGGACATCTACGACTCGGACTGGGACGTGATGAGCCATGCCTGCGGCAGCTGCAACTGGACCGACCCGGTCTACGGCAACCTGGCGGTCAACACCATCGCCTACCACAAGGGCCTGGCGGGCTGGATCCACCCGCTGCACGAGTACGAGTTCTCCTCCACGCCGGAGGTGCGGACGCTCTGGCTCAACCACCTGGCGGTGGTGCCGCCGGCCGGCCGCCTGCTCACCGCGCGCATCCGGTGGTCCACCGACTGGAACCGCTTCTACACCTTCGAGCGCCGGAACCTCTGGGGCTACGACCAGAACCTCCATGACGCCACGGTGATCGTCCACTCGGTCAATCCTTTCCGGGAGGAGCCGGCCCACGTGGTCGATCCCGACGCGAACGGGGACTGCAACGACGAGGGCGCCCGCTGGGACACCGGCGAGACGTTCTGGGACGCGACGAATCACGTGGTGGCCACCGTCGAGGCGGCCGACGCCACCGGCTCGCTGTTGACGCTCTGCAACGCCCCGCTGGCGACGGTCTACGTGAACCTGAACAACGCCGGCAGCGAGGACGGCACCGCGAATCACCCGTGGGACACCTTCCACGAGGGCTACGGCGCCGCCTACCCCACGGGCACGGTCTACGTGACCCCCGGGACCTACACGGCCCCGCTCGCGCTGCGCAAGAACGCCACGATCCGGCGCTGGGGCACGAGCGGAGTGGTCACCGTCGGGCACTGAGCGCTGGCCATGACG
>JAASSM010000417.1 GCA_021767885.1 bacterium
AGCTTCTGCAGGGCCGGTCCGGCGGCCGCATCGGGGACGGCGAACCAGGCGGCGAGCAGGTCGCGGACGCCCGCGGGGCCGGATGTGGGGTCGAACGGCGGCAGCAGGGGACGCAGCTCGGGCAGGCCGTCGAGGGCCGCGGCGATGGCCCCGGGGGAGCGGAAACCGCAGAGCGCGTCGAACGGCGTCCGCGCCACGATCAGCTCGGGCTTGTGGTGGGGGTCGCGGTAGCGCCGGTCCGGCGCCGCGAGGTCCGGGCCGGATTCCTCGTCGCGGGCGAACCCGGCGGCGGCCTGGTCGGCGCTGGGGTGCACCTGGATGGACAGGGGCCGGGCGGCGGCCAGGAGCTTGAGCAGGTAGGGCAGGTGGTCGAAGCGCGTGGCGAGCTCGGGGCCCAGGAGCGCGGGCCCCGCGTCGGCCAGCAGACGATCCAGCGGCACCGGGCCCGCGTCCGTCTCACAGGTGGCGGGGGCCAGGGGATGGGCCCCGTACCAGGCCTCGGCCACCGGCGTGTTCGCCGGCGGCAGGCCGAGGGCCCGCGGGATGGCGGCCGGGTCGCCCCAGGCGTAGTGCCGCAGGGCGGGCGAGAGGACCAGGGGGCCGACGGCGGGTCGCGACGCGGTCATGAGCTTCTCCAGGCGGGCCGGCAGGCGCGGGTCGGGGGACGGGGATCGGGCTTCCGCCATGATCGGCCGCGCGGCCGCCTCGTGCAACCGTCAGCGCCGCAGCAGCCGCCGCCCCGCCACCAGGGACGACCCCTCCATCCGGGCCCGCAGACGCACGCCGAGGTCGTGCACGCCGGTGTACGTGGCCGGGATCACCACCAGGGTGATGAGCGTGGAGACGGTCAGTCCACCGATCACCGCCCGGGCCAGGGCGGCCTGGATCTCGCCGCCCGCACCGCCGCCGAGGGCCAGGGGCAGCATGCCGAGCACGGTGGTGGACGCCGTCATCAGGATGGGCCGCAAACGCAGGCGCCCGGCCTCGAGCACCGCCGCGCGCACGTCCAGCTCCTGCTCGCGCCGCAGCAGGTTGATGTAGTCCACCAGGACGATGGCGTTGTTCACCACGATGCCGATGAGCATGACGATGCCCATGAGGCTCTGCACGTTGAGCGACGTGCCGGTCAGCAGCAGGGTGGGCACCACGCCGATGAGCGCCAGGGGGACCGAGACCATGACGATCAGCGGGTCGACGAACCGCTCGAACTGGGCGGCCATCACCATGTAGATCAGGATCACCGCCATGATGATCGAGAGGGTGAAGTCGCGCTGGGCGCGCTGCTGCTCCTCGAACTCGCCGCCGAAGAGCAGGGAGAAGTCCGCGGGCAGCGGCACGTCGCGCAGCCGCTCCTGGAGCGCGCCGATCACGTCGCCCAGGGCCACGCCGCTCTCCAGGTTGGCCGTGACGTAGGTCACCCGCTGGCCGTCCACGCGCTGGATGCCGGTGGGGCCGCGGCGGCGCTCCAGGTCCACCAGGGCGGACACCGGCAGCACCTGCCCGTCGGCGGTGCGCACCGAGGCGCTGGCCAGATCCTGGGCCGTGAGCCGATCCTCGGGCCGCAGGCGCACCACGATGGGGAACTCCTCGCCGCCCTCGCGGAAGACGCCGGCGCGGATGCCGCCCACGTTGGCCTGGATCACCCGGGCGATGTCCCGCACGGAGAGGCCGAGGTCGGCGATCTTCTCGCGGTCGATGATCAGGTTCTGCTCGGGGCGGCCCTCGCGGCGGCTGATGCGCACGTCGTGCACGCCGCGCACCTGCAGCATCTCCTGCTCGAGCTGCCGGGCCGCCTGGTCGGCGAGGGCGAGGTCGTAGCCGCGCAGCTCCACCTCCACGGCGCCACCGCCGCCCGACCCGAAGAGGCGGCGGAGCATCCACAGGCCGGACTGGGCCTGCACGCGCACCTCGGCACCGGGAATGCGGCCGGCCACGTGGCGGCGGATCCGGTCGGCGATGACGAAGCTGTCCTCCGAGCGCTCGTCCGCGCCGCGCAGGGAGATCTCCACCTCCGCGTCGCCGGGGCGGATCTCCACGCTGAGGTGCTTGACGTCGTCCATGGGCACGGCCTCGCGCACCAGGGCCTCCAGCTCGCCGAGGTACTCGTTGACCACGGCGATGTTGGTGCCCTGGGCCATCTCCAGCTCCACGTCGATCTCGTCGGCGTCGGTCTGGGGGGCCAGCTCCACCGGCAGCAGGGGCCACAGCAGGACCGCCCCGACCAGGAGCGCCCCGGTGGCGGCGAAGACGGCGATGCGGTGCCGGATCACCCCGCCCAGCCAGCGGGAGTAGGCCGCCTCCAGGCGTCCGAACCAGACCCCGAACCAGTGCAGCGCGCGCACGCGACCGGCATCGTCGCCGCGGCCGACGGTCAGGAAGCGGCTGGCCAGCATGGGCACCAGGCTCAGCGCCACCAGCAGCGAGCAGAGCAGGGCGAAGACCACCACCAGGGCCAGCTCGCGGAAGAGCAGGCCGGAGATGGTCTGCATGAAGACCACCGGCAGGAAGATCACCGAGGTGGTGAGCGTGGAGGCGATGATGGCGCCGCCCACCTGGCGGGTGCCGACCAGGGCGCTCTCACGCAGTCCGCGGCCGTTCTCGCGCAGGCGCACGATGTTGTCCAGCACCACGATGGCGTTGTCCACGATCAGGCCGATGCCCAGGGCCAGGCCCCCGAAGCTCATCTGGTTGAGGGTGAAGCCGTTGAAGTAGAGCAGGCCGAAGGTGGCGATCAGGGAGATGGGGATGGACAGGGCGATGATGAAGGTGGTCGATCCGTTGCGCAGGAAGACGTAGAGGATGACCACGGCCAGCAGGCCGCCCCAGAGCGCGGACTGCTCCACGTTCTCGATGGAGGCGCGGATGAACTCGCTCTGGTCGATGATCATCAGCAGATCGAGGTCGTCCCGCTCCTGGTTGATGCGCTCCATGACGCGCCGGGCCTCGCGGGCCACGGCGACGGTGTTGGCCCCGGACTGCTTGCGCACGCCCAGACGCACCATGGGTCGGCCATCCACCTCCACCCGCCGGTTGACGTCCTCGTGGCCGTCGACCACCGAGGCCACGTCGCCCACGCGGATGGGCAGGCCGTCGACCACGGTGATGATGGTCTGGCGGATCTGCTCGAGGTCGCGGTAGTCGCCCTCGGTGCGCACGTACATGTCGCGCGTGCCCTCGCGCAGATCGCCACCGGGCAGGGTGACGTTCTCGCGCTGCAGGGCGGCCTGCACGTCGGTGGCGGTGAGCTGGCTGGAGGCCAGGCGGTCGCGGTCCAGACGCACCTGGATCTCGCGGTAGACCCCGCCCCAGACGTCCACCGAGCCGG
>JAASSM010000418.1 GCA_021767885.1 bacterium
ACCGCCGCTCCTGGCAGCACATGCAGACCTTCTTCGCCGAGCTCTTCCACTGAGCCGCCGCGGGTCCCGGGCTGGCCGCCGCAGCCGGGGCGGTCATCCCGAACTCAACTCTGCGGGATCGGGGCCGATCCTGAGCAGGTGAAGACGCGTATGCACGTGAAAGGTGACGCCATGCTCGCCCGCCCCGGCTTCTCGATCATCGAACTCTGCCTCGTGGTCTCCATCGTGGCCATCGTCGCCGCCATGGCGATCCCCAACTACATCGCCATGCAGGAACGGGCCAAGGAGGCCAACGTCATCGCCCTCGCCCACGTGGTCCAGACGGCGTCGGAGGACTACGCGGTCAAGAGCCTCGGCGTCTACAGCGACCGCGAGGAGGACATCCTGCCCTGCCTGCCCGGCGGGGAGCGGCAGCGCAACGCGTTCACCGGCGAGCTCACCGAGCCCCGCTTCGGCAGCCCCGCCGATTCCCCCGGCGAGGTGGGTCTCGAGGTCTTCCTGCAGGCCGGGGCCCCCACCAGCTACGTGATCACCTGCCACGGCGCCGAGGAGATCCTCCTGACCTACACCGGCGGCCACTGACGCCCGTCCGCGGCGGCCCGCCTGCGCGGCCTGCGCCGCCCGCAACGCCTGCGCCGCCCGACGCCCGGCTCGCCGGCGTGGTCACGGCGCCACCACCTCCGGTGCGACGCGCAGCAGCTGCCAGGTGGTCTGCGCCTCCCGTTGCAGCTGCCGGTGGAGCGCCCACCGCAGCGCCGCGGCCACCGGCGCATCGTCGTCCGGTCCGCCACCCAGCAGCTGCTGCAGCGGCTCCTGCGGCTCGGGCAGATGCACCACCCGCAGGGGCGTCTCCGGGGCGATCTGCGCCAGCGACGCCGCCTCGCGGATCGCCGTCTGCAGGTTCCCCAGCCCGTCGATCAGCCTGTTGGCCACGGCCTCGCGGCCGGTGAACACGCGGCCGTACGCGACCTGCTCGGCCTCCTCCCGGGTGTAGCCGCGTCGCTCGGCCACCTCGCGCAGCCAGGCCGCGAAGTCCGCCTCGTGGTTGGCGGTGAAGGCCTCCCACTCGGCCTCGGTGGGGGCCCGGTCGTCCCGGCCCAGTCCGGCCATGGGGCCGGCGCCGACACCGTCCCGGCCGACGCCCAGTCGCCGGTACAGCTCGCTGGCATCGACCAGGCCGGAGATCGAGCCGATGGAACCCACCACGGCCAGCGGGTTGGCGAGCATCCGCGTGGCCCGGAACGCGATCTGGTAGCCGCCGGAGGCGCCCACGCTCACCATGGAGACCACGGTGGGCTTGGCCGCGGCGCACAGCGACACCTCGTGACCGATCAGATCGCTGGTCAGCGCGTCGCCGCCTGGCGAGTCGACGCGCAGGACGATGGCGGCCACGTCCTCGTCCAGGCGTGCGCGGCGGAGCTCGCGCACGATGGACTCGTGGCCCATGGTGATGCCGAACAGCGGATTGACCCCGTTCTCGCGGCCGGCGATCATGCCCTGCGCGTGGACCACGGCGATGGTCTTCTCGCCCTCGGGTCCCAGGTCCTGCCAGGGGATCTCGCGGTAGTCCGCGGCGGTGACCACCGGCAGCGTCGTGCGCTCGCGGTCCTCGTCCGCCGCCAGGAGCTGCGCTTCCAGTCCCTGCCAGTAGAGCGTCCGGTCGATCAGACCGGCGGCAGCCGCCTCCGTGGGGCGCTGCGCCCCCTGCGCCATGAGCGCCTCCAGGGCGGCGGGCTCCAGGTCGCGGTCGGCGGCGATGGCGGCGGTCACCGTCTCCCAGGTGCGGTCGAGCAGGCGCTGGGCCTGGGCCCGGGCCTCGGGCGTCATCTCCGTCTCGGTCACCAGTTCGGCCGCCGACTTGTACTCGCGGATCTTCGAGACGTGAGGTTCCACGCCGATCCGGGCGAGCATGGCCCGCAGGTGCAGCGTCCCGCGGTACAGTCCGCGCACCTCGCAATAGCCACCGGCCGGCATGTAGAGCGAGTCGCAGGCCGCCGCCAGGAAGAGCGAGCGCAGGTCCAGGTGGTCGCTCCAGGCGAGGACCGGCTTGCCGGCGTCCTGCACCCGGCGGATGCCGTCGCGCAGTTCCTGGAGCTTGCCCCAGGCCGCACCGTGGCCGGCGGAGACCTTCCAGATCACGCCCGCGACCCGCTCGTCACCGGTCGCCTTGGCCATGGCGTCCAGTGCGCTCTGCAGCGTCAGGGGCGTGCTGCCCAGCAGGCCCGCGGGGAACGACCCCGGCGGATCGTAGGCCGGCAGATCCGCGTGCAGGTCCAGCACCAGCCAGCTACCCTCCTCGATCGCGGGCTTGCGGTCCATGGCGAGCATGACCACGCCCACGATCACGGCCAGCACCACGGCCAGGTTGATGAACGTCAGGACCAGCGAGCGTACCAGACGGTGGCCGAAGCTGTCGTCGCGCATGTGGAGACCTCCGGGGGAAAGATGACGTCGCCGGCGGATGGTACCGGGTGCGTCGACGCGACGCAATGCATCCAGCACGACGACGCCGCCGGCCCGGAGGCCGGCGGCGCGTCATGGTCGGAGTCGTCCGCGGGGACGTTACTTCACGAGGCTCAGCTTGCGGACCTGCAGGACGTCCTTGCCGATGCGTAGCCGGGCGAAGTAGGCGCCGCTGGCCACGCCCTGGCCGTCGGCGTCGCGGCCGTCCCAGGTCAGCGAGTAGCTGCCCATGGGCAGGCGCTCGTTCACCAGGGAACGGACCAGCTCGCCGCGCAGGTTGTAGATGTTGAGCTGCGTCAGCTCGCCCCGGTTGAGCACGAAGTTGATCTTCGTGGCCGGGTTGAACGGGTTGGGGTAGATGGACTCGAAGCCGCCGCTGGCCTGCACCTGCGGGGTGTCCTCCACGCCCGTCCACTGGGTCAGGGTGATGAACTCGTCGGCGATGGGGGTGACCTGGAACTCGCCGAAGGCGTAGTCCATGAAGCCCTCCACGAAGAGGACGTCGCCGATGGTGGGGATGTAGGTCAGATCCACGATGGGATCCACCACCACGCTGTCCGCCCGGGCGCCGGTGTCGCTGACGATGTACTCGCCGAAGCCGAGGGTGTCGACCACCTGCGCGGCGAAGGTCTTCACCCAGACGCTCTCCCAGGCCTCGCCGAAGCGGCCGTTGCCGTCCTCGCCGGTGTCGTCGGCCAGGATGCGGGTGTTGACGCGCGAGGCCGGCGGCAGCTCGCTGCCGAAGGCCACCAGGTTGACGGCCTCGCCGTTGTGGGGCTCGATCTCGCTGAGGCCGAAGAACTCCTGGCCATAGCCGCCGATCTCCACCACGTCGCCGCGGAAGTACTCGTAGGTCGC
>JAASSM010000419.1 GCA_021767885.1 bacterium
CTCGGCGGGCTCGTGACGGGACGGGAACAGCGTGTCCCAGATCCCGAGGTTGAGGGCGCAGTCCATGACCATGCCCACGTAGCAGCGACCGGTGAGGAAGGGCTCGACCTCGCAGATCTCGCCCGACGCCATGCGCCGCTGGAACTCCTCGGTGAGGAAATCGATGTACGGCAGGCGGATCTCCTGGAAGAGGACCGTGGAGACGTCGCCGCTCTCGAGGCTGTTGTTGAACATCAGGCGCATCAGACCGGGGTCCTCGCGCGTGAGCTTCATGATGTGGGCCGACACCGCCACCAGGACGTCCTCGATGGAACCGCGGCCGGCGCGCTCGGCGAGGTAGCCGGCGATGTCGTGCTCGGCGGCCTTGTGGCGGATCACCTGCTCGTAGAGGTGGAGCTTGCTGTCGAAGTGCCGGTAGATGGCGGCCTCGGTGATCCCGCAGCTGCGGGCGATCTGACGGACGGAGGCGCCGGCGAACCCATGGCTCGCGAACAGGTCCGTCGCCTGCAGCAGGATCTGTTGCCGGCGATTGCCCTGGCTGCTGTTGCCGTCCCGACCGGTCAATTCGCCCCATCCGGGTGGGAGTTAGCGAACGTTTACCAACGCGGGGAAGATGCCAGCCTGTTACCACCCCGTCAAGAACTGTTTTTTTTTAACCAACTAAGAATGACCCTCGTTTTCAATGTCGCCGGGCCCCCGGGCAACGTCCGGGGCGGACCCGCGGGCGCACAAGGCGAAGGCCCCGCCGGGGCGGGGCCTTCGCCGGGGTCCTCGCGGCGAGCGGACGCTAGAACACGCCGCCCACCGAGACCATGTACAGGTCCTGGATGTAGTCGTCCCAGCGGTTCTCGTCGAACTCGTTGCGGCGATAAGTGAACGTGGCGGCGTACGTCTCGGTGGCCTGCCAGCGGACCCGCGCGAGCATGCGGTCGTGATCCGCCTCGACGGCCATGAGGTTGCGCGTCTCGCTGCCGGTGTTCTCGTAGCGGATCATCTCGTACATGCCCTCCAGCTGCAGGCAGCGCGTCAGCTGGAAGGTGGCGCCGGGCACCACGCGGGTGGTCTGGCCATCGTAGTCGAAGGCCGCGAAGCCGGCGGCGGGGTCGCCCACGCCGGTGAGTTCACGGGTCTCCTGGCCATACGTGACCATGGCGTAGACCGACAGCCGCTGGCTGGCCAGCCAGTTGGCGTTGAAGAACAGCCGGTGCGCCGCCCAGGTGCTCTCGGTGCCCTCGTCGGTGCGCTCGAGGGTCTGGTCGCGGCCCTGATAGCCCAGCTCCAGCGGCAGGTTGCGCGCCGGGCGCATCTGCAGCGAGAGGTCCCAGGCCAGCCGGCTGCGCTCGTGGTCGCCGAGGATGCCGAACCACGGGTCGTCGTCGGCGGTGTCCCAGGTGCGGGCCTGGTCCACCTCGAGGGCGGTCCAGCGCAGCTGGGCGCTCGCCTTGATGGTGCGGCTGAGTCGGGTGCGGGCCCGCAGGTTGAGGTCCTGGCGAGTACGCTCCTCGTCCAGGGTCTGGTTGTCGCCCATGAGCGAGGAACCCACCAGACCGTCCTGGGCGACGACCTCGTCCAGGTCGCTCTTGCCGTAGCGGTACTGCAGCTGCAGCCGGGTGCGCGGCAGGCTCGTGTTGGCCACGTCCAGTCGCCAGTCCTGGCGGCTGCGCTCGCGCTCGCTGGCGTACAGGATGCTCGTGCCCTCGTCGAAGCGGATGTCGGAGTCCTCGCCCTGGAAGCGGGCCGACGCCCGCACCGTGGTGGCCGGGCCCAGCCGCGTCATCACCGCGAGCTGGCCGATGGCGTGCTCGGTGTCGCCGTCGCTGCTGCCCTGGCGGCCGTCCCAGGCCTCGGCGCCCTCGAGCTCCAGGCGGGCCAGCGTGCCGTGGGCGTAGACCCGCGTGCCGGTGGCCACGTCGTAGGTGGCGTCGAGGCTGGCGCGGAAGTCCTTGCGCTCGTCGTCGTAGGCGTGGACGTCGCCGTAGGCACGCTCGCTGTCGCTGCCGCGGTAGGAGAGCCGCAGGTCGCCGGCCAGCTTGCCGCGGCGGAAGGCCGCGCCGGCCCACACCTCGTAGATGCCACCGTCGCGCGCGAGCACCAGCGGCGCGGTGTCGCCGCCACCGGTGCGCAGCGTGCTGGCCTTGCGGCCGTCCCGGCGCAGGTCCACGAACCCGCCACGCACGTCCAGCCAGTCGGCCAGGTGGAAGCGCAGGTCCACCTCGCCGTGGGTCCAGCGCAGGCGCGGGTCGAAGCCCAGGGCGTCCGGCGCCGGCGGCAGCGGGAAGCTCGGGTTGCGCAGCTCCACGTCACGGTCGGAGTAGACGTGGTGCGTGGAGTAGGTGACCGCCGCGCTGTAGGTGCCCG
Source organism: bacterium (assembly GCA_021767885.1). Next base: position 2,359 of record JAASSM010000419.1, read on the forward strand.
GCGAGGTGCTCCAGACGCCGAGGTCGCCGGTGAAGCCGGAGCCCTCGAGGTTGCCGCCGTGGCCGCGCGAGGTGACGGCGTAGCCCTCGTCGTTCACGCGGTGGTAGCCGAACAGTCCGGAGCCCATGGTCTCGCCGTAGTAGGACCAGTCCTGGGCCGCCTGGGCCGTGTCGCCCAGCTGGTCGTTGACCAGGACGCTCAGCGTGGCGTGGTTCTGCAGGCCGATCAGGTCGCCCGCGGGGGCCCAGATGCGCTGGGCCTGGGCGGGCAGCTCGCCCGCGGCGACGCCGCCGGCGAGGGCCAGGACCAGGATCAGCGTGGTCAGGGTCTTGGTGGTGTTCATGACCTTGCCTCCTCTAGTCCGCGAAGCTGGGAGAGACGTTCGATCCGTGGATCTCCCGGTGGCAGTCGGTGCAGCGGGCCTCGCCGGTCAGCAGGCCGCCGTGCGGCACGCCACCGAGGCGCCAGTTGTCGTCGGCGGCGAAGGCCGTCTCGTAGTGGCACTGCAGGCACAGGCCGTTGCCGTCCTGGTTCAGGAGCCTCGGATGGTGCGAGCCATGGGGCTGGTGGCAGTTGAGGCACTCCTCGCCCTCGACGGCCATGTGCTCGAACACGAACGGGCCGGCGATCTCGGCGTGGCAGCCCAGGCAGCCGTCGTTGACGCCGCTCCAGTCGGAGAACTCGGTGCCCTGGTGCGGGTCATGGCAGTCGTTGCAGCTCATCTGACCCTCGAGCACGCGGTGGCGATGGGGCAGGCGGAACTGGGCGGAGACCGCCGCGTGGCACTGCAGGCAGAACTCCGCCTGGTTGCGGAAGTCGGCCGCCGGCCGGGCCTCGTAACCGCCCCAGTGCGCCTGATCGGCGTGGCACTCGGCGCAGGAGACCCCGGTCCCCTGGTGCGGACTGGTGGCGTAGTGCACGTCCTTGTCCAGATGGCACTGCAGGCACATCGCATCGCGACC
>JAASSM010000420.1 GCA_021767885.1 bacterium
CAGCCGGCCGAGTTGCCCCCGCCGCCGGCCGGCAGCGCCTTCCTGCCGCCGGAGCAGGACGCCGCCGCCACCAACGCCCTGGGCCTGACCCTGGTGCGCGCCATGATCGCCGCCGCCAACGCCGACGGCCGCCTCGACGGCGACGAGATGCAGAACATCCTCGGCCGCATCGACACCCTGGAGCTGAGCGCCGAGGACAAGGGCCAGCTCATGGACGAACTCCGCCGGCCCGTGGAGATGGACCAGCTGGTGGCCGCCGCCACGTCGCCCGAGGTGGCCACCGAGATCTACGTGGCCGCGCGCCTGGCCATCGAGGTGGACACCGCCGGCGAGCGCTTCTGGCTCAAGGAGCTGGCCTCGCGGCTGCAGCTGCCGCCGGACGTGGTGCAGTCCATCGATCAGCAGATCGCGCAGCAGGCGAGCGCCTGACCTCGCGCGCGAGGCCCGGAACGAGGCCTGGCGCGAGGCCCGGCACGAGGCCCGGCACGAGGCCACGCGCGAGACCACGGTACGGCCCGGCGGTGCGGCGCGGATCGCGCCCGCGCGGCCGGGCCCTCGCCCGTCAGAACGTCCCCCGCACCCCCGTGACCACCACCGCCCGGCGGTAGGCGAAGGTGCGGCTGTTGTTCTCCAGGTCCTCCCACTCCCACTCGCCGAAGACCTCCAGCCGCCCGGACACCCGGTACTCTCCACCCACGCTGGCGCGCCAGCTGTCCTTCTCGCGCAGCGGCGCCCCTGGATCGTTGCCCAGGGTGGAACGGTCGTAGTCGGTCACCGAGCGGCGCACGCGAGCCTCCACGCTCCAGGGCCCGCGCGCCCGGTACTCCGCCTCGGCCACCAGGATGAGGGTCTGGCGATCCCAGTAGCCCTCGCGCAGGTCGCGGGTGATCAGGGTGCCCGCGGCCAGGCTGCCGCGCAGGCCATGGCGCGGGCGATATCGCAGCTCGAGCTCCAGCGGCACGCGGCGCAGGCGGGTGGTCACGTCCGGCAGCTCGTCGCCCTGGGCGTCGCGGGCGAACTTCTCCGCGTAATCCCACCACGCGACCTCGCCGGAGACCCCCACGTCCCAGTCGGCGCCCAGCTCGCGCCGGACGGCCAGCTCCACGCCCGTGCGATCCTGGTCCAGCGAGTAGATGTCGGGCTCCTGCTCGTAGTCCTCGGTGTAGTCGCGGTGCAGCCAGAAGCCGGTCAGCTCGATCTCCCAGTCCGCCGTGGGCTCGAGCTGCAGCTCCGCCTCGAGCGACCACTCCCGCCAGTCGAAACGGTCGCCCAGCGGGACGTCGGCGCCGGGGACGGCGTCGGAGCCGGTGATGAACTCCTCGATGTCGCCGCGGCCGAAGAACGTGCGGTCGCGGCTGCGGAACTGCTGATCCAGCCGCAACCGGCCGCCGCCGCCGGGGCCGAGGTCGAGATCATCGAAGGTCTGGCGGACCAGCAGCCGGTGGCGCCGCTCGCCGAGGATGGTGTCGTCGTAGAACTGGCCATCGAAGCCGTAGTCCAGCTCCAGCTCGAAGGGCAGGCCGCGCTCGAGCACGAGCTCGGCGTCCACCTCCAGCGGCAGGAACCAGGCGTCGCGCACCGCGGCGGTATCGGCCACGTCCCTGGGCGTCAGGTAGGCGTTGCCATCGTAGCCGGCGCCGCCGGTGGCGCCCAGCTCCCAGGTCCACGGCGAGCGGTCGCGGCCGCCAGCGGATCGCGGATGCCCGGCCTCGGTGGCGGGACGGCGCCGTTCCTGCTCCAGGCGCTCCACGTCCCCGCGCGCCAGCACCCGCACCCACACCGGGGCCGACCGCTCCTCTCTCAGCGTCACCAGCACGCGCTCGCTGCCGGCCAGCAGCGCGGTCTCCCAGCGATCCACGCCGCCCAGGCGGAAGGCCTTGCCGACACCGGCGGCGGTGCCGCCGGCCACCACCGCGAGGGTGTCGTACGCCTCGCGGCGCACCAGCAGGCGCCAGACGTCCGGCGCCGTACGCACGCCCAGGCGGTAACGCCGAGCCGCGGCGTCGCTGGCGAACCCGGGCCGGGTCTCCACGCGCAGGATCCCCTCGCCGCGGATGGCGAAGGCCACCGTGTCGCCGGGCGCCAGGCGCGACCAGCGGCCGTGCAGCTCGTCGGTCGACCCGTCCTCGGCCACCGACCGGAGCGTCACGCGATCGCTGCCGTCGGCGGGCACCAGCGGCACCCACTTCGCCGTGCCCACCGGATTCCAGACCATCGCGGCCCTCGCCACCGGAGGATGGGCGAGCGCGGCGCACGACAGGATGAGGACGACCAGTCCGGCCAGCCGGACGGGCGCGGGTGTCGGGGTCATGGGGATCACGGTTCGCCTTCCGATCGGAGTCGCTCCAGGCGGCGCTGGCTCGGCTCGTGGTCCGGGTCCAGCTCCAGCACGCGGGTGAATGCATCCATGGCCTCGGCGCGGCGGCCGAGGCGCTCGAGGGCCAGGGCCCGGTTGTAGCTGGCCGTCCGCATGTCCGGCGCGCGTTCCAGGAGCCGGTCCCACGTCGCCAGGGCCGCGGCCACGCGATCATCGCGCTGCAGGGCCAGCGCCAGGTTGAAGAGGGCGGACCGCTCCAGGTCCGGCTCCAGGTCCAGGCGCAGCAGGCGGCGCCACTCGTCCGCCGCCTCGCCGTAGCGGTCGAGTTCCATGAGCGCCCGGGCCCGCTGCTCGCGCACCGGGACGTCGTCGGGCGCCAGCTGCAGCGCCCGCTGCCAGGACCCCGCCGCGGCCGCCAGCCGCGCATCGCGGGCCTGGGCGGTGGCGAGCAGGCGCCACGCATCCGCGTCGCGGGGGCTGTCGGCGGCGAGGTCGGCCAGGATGCGGCGGGCGGCCGCGACCTCGCCCTCGGCCAGCAGCAGGCGGCCCTCCAGACGCCGGGCATCGGGACGACCACGATCGGCGGCGGCGAGGTCCTCGAGGTGGTCCCGCGCGGCGGCGAGTTCGCCGGCCGCCAGCTCGAGGCGGATCATGGCCAGCAGGACGTCGGCGGCATCGGGAGCGGTCCGCAGCAGGCGCTCGCCCAGCCGGCGGGCGGTCTCGCTGGCCAGGTCGGCGGCCGGGCCGGCCGTGTCCGCCGCCGCCACCGCGGCGAGGAAGTCGGCCCGCAGCTGCGGCCGGAAGTCGGGATACCGGGCGGCCAGCACCTGCCGGGCCGCGGGCCAGCGGTGGGCCGCGGCCAGCAGCAGCGGCGCCGGCAGCGGCACCGTGACGCGGTGATGCGACCGCCGCAGGCGCGGCGCCGTGGGTCCGGCCGCCGCGGCCCAGTCCGGTGCGGCGCCGCCGGGGCCCTGCGGATCGCTCGCCAGGC
>JAASSM010000421.1 GCA_021767885.1 bacterium
CCGCGGACTGGATTAATTCCAGCCAGCGAGTATTTTCAAGGTTTGACTTGACTGATCCGGAGGGAGCCGGGTTCGGCCTCCGGAGTGATCGCCGTGCCCGCTGACCGATGGGTTTCTTTCCATCACGGTCTTGGGGGGCATGGGGGTGACTGACACACGCGCAACGAAGACCAGCCGCGGCTGGGGGGCCGTGCTGGCGGCGGTGCTGCTGGGGGCGGCCAGCCTGGGCGGAAGCGCCCTGGCCCAGACGGAGATCCCCGGGGACACCACCCTGGACACCTCCGGGGCGCTGCCCAACACGCCGGGGCTGACCGAGGCCCAGCTGCAGGCGGCCCTCACCGCCCAGGCCATCTACAACCAGCTCCGGGACGACGGCGAGGCGGGCATCCTGCCCTCCGACCAGCAGGCCCTGTTCGACGAGGTCGAAGAGCTGGTCCACACCGCCAACGACCAGCAGGGCATCGTCGGCGAGCCCACCGACCGCTCCCTGCAGCTGGACCTGGAGGGCCTGGCGGACGCCCTGCAGTGGGTGGCCAACGAGGAAGTGGGCGCCCAGGGCAGCATGGCCACGGACAGCGCCTTCGGCCAGATGGCCAACATCGCCGCCCGCCTCGGCGCCCTGCGACTGGGGGGCGGGGGCTTCCGCCTCGCGGCCCGGGACCGGGACCGCACCGTGCACAGCCTGGCCTCAGCCGGCTCGCCTCCCAGGGGTGGCGGAGCCAGCGCCGACCAGCTGCTGAACCGCTGGGGCGTGTTCGTGAACGGCTCCTACGGCGTCGCCGAGCGCGACCCCTCCGGCCGGGAGGACGCCTTCGACGCCAAGCAGTACTCGGTGACCGCCGGGGTGGACTACCGCTTCCCCATGGGCCTGGTGCTAGGGGCCGCGGCGGGCATCACCGGCGCCGACGTGGAGTTCGACGGCTCCCAGAGCGTGGTGGACGGCGACATCCAGGCGGACGCCTACAGCGGCTCGCTGTTCGGCCTGTACTACCTGGGGGACTTCCACGTCAGCGGCATCTTCACCTACGGCCGCATCGACTACGAGCTCACCCGGCGCATCACCTACCCGTCCAACAATCCCCTGGTGCCCCCCACCAGCGAGACCGCCCTGGCGGACACCGAGGGCAGCCAGATCCTGCTGGGGCTGACCGCCGGCTACGAATGGTCCTGGCAGGGGCTCACCGTGGGCCCCCTGGCGCGGCTGGATTACCTGGACGCCAGCATCGACGGCTACACCGAGCGCAACGCCAACGCCTTCAACCTGGAGGTGAGCGACCAGGACATCGAGTCGCTGGTCTCGGGCCTGGGCTTCGAGCTGTCCTACGCCGTGAGCACGCCGGTGGGTGTGGTGCTGCCCCAGGCGCGCTTCGAGTGGAACCACGAGTTCCAGGACGACGCCCGGCGGGTGACGGCCCAGTTCGTGGCGGACCCCACCAACACGAACCTCGTCGCCCTCACCGACGAGCCCGACCGCAACTTCTACAGCTATGCCCTCGGGGTCTCGGCGACCCTGCCCCTGGGGATCCAGGGCTTCGTGAACTACGAGGGCGTCATCGGCAGGGACGAAGTGGACAGCCGCCAGATCACCGCCGGCGGCCGCTGGGAATTCTGATCAGACGAGACATCGCGCGGGGCGCGGCAGGGGGTATGGCAGCATGATGGGCAACGAGATTCTCCGGCGGGCCCTGCTCGCCGCCGCGGCGGCGGGTCTGCCGCTGATGCTTTCCGGCTGTCTCGGCACCGACGCCGGAGACAACAGCGACCCGGTGGCCATCGCCGGGGTGGACCAGACCGTGCGCACGGGCTCCGACGTGGTGCTGAGCGGACGCGACAGCGACGACCCTGACGGCGCGGTGCTGGACCACACCTGGCGCCAGGTGAGCGGCCCGCCGGTTCAGCTGATTCCGGTGACCACCTCCACTGTGCGCTTCCGGGTGCCGCGCATCCTGGAGGAGACGCAGTTCGAGTTCGACCTCACGGTCACCGACAACCGCCGCGCCACCGGCACCGACCGGGTGGTGATCACCGGCATCCCGGCGGACGATCCCGACCGCTTCCTGCACTTCTTCGACCAGGCGGACCGCTTCACGGTGGTGGCGGGCCTCAACGCCGGCACCATCAGCGCCGACACGCCTTTCAGCGTCGCCATGGAGGCCACGGTCACCTTCCCGGGGGTGCGGGTCTCGGCCGCAGGCCAGCCCCTGCCGCCGGGCATCAGCCTCGCCTCCGACGGGCGCTTCATCCGCACCCTGTCCCTGCCCGGCGGCGGCGGCACCTGGCGCAGCGGCCTCAGCCCCACGCCCCAGGACTGCGGCGACCCCGCCAGCCCCAACCTGGTGTTCGACGTGCCGGCCATCGACGTGGACGACCTGGAGGAGGGCATCGAGAACCAGCTGCAGGTCAACGAGGGCCGCCGGGACGAGATCGACTACGAGATCACCGTGAGCCTGACCTCGCCGTCCGGCGCCGACACCTACCTGTGCGTGTTCAAGGGCGAGCCCGGCGAGGCCCAGACCCTGGTGGCCGAGGGCAAGGGCAGTTCCATCACCTCCGAGTCGGTGATCACCGTGGACCGCAACGACCTGCTGGACGAGAACCAGCGCACCGCCCAGGCCTACTACGAGACCATCGACCCCCTGGGCGAGAAGACCACCCTGGCGGACTGGCTGCAGGCCACCGGCTTCGACACCGACCCGGGGGTCGCCGCCCAGTACATCAACGGCTTCGACCTGGGCTTCGGCCGCAGGATGTTCGTGCGCACCGACGCCATCACCGGCGAGGTGTTCTCCTTCGTGGTGAACTACCCGAACCTCGACGCCCAGGTGGCCGGCATCAACCCCATCGCCACGGTGGCCATGGAGTACAGCCCGGCGCCCGCCGGCGGCGCGCCCCGCACCACCTTCTACACCTTCGTGCGGGACCCGGAGACCGGCGAGGAGCGCCGGGTGGGATCCATGGACTTCGACGGCCGGGGCGACAAGTTCGTGCCCGGCGTCTGCGCCGTCTGCCACACCGGCGACCCGGCGCTGGAGTCCGACCTGGTGGCGGACGGCTCGCTGCCCGGCGGGCTGCGCTACCCCGACGGCGGCGACATCGGCGCCGCCTTCCTGCCCTGGGACATCAACACCCTGTACTTCTCCGACGCCCAGTTCGACCGCCGCTCCCGCAGCGCCGCGCCGGCCCTGCCGGGCTTCGAGCTGGCCGGCCAGCAGGCAGCCTTCAAGGCCATGAACGAGGCGGTGCTGCTCACCGACCCGTCGGACTCGGTGCGCGAGCTGATCGAGGGCTGGTACG
>JAASSM010000422.1 GCA_021767885.1 bacterium
CGCCGCCCACGTGGTCGATCACGTGCAGCGTCCAGTCGCCGGTGATCACCTCGCCCAGGTAGTCCGATAGACTGCCCGGGCCGTCCACGGTCAGGGTCTCGGGGTAGTTGCCGATGACGTCGTCCGCGCTGCTGCCGCTGCGGTTGTGCAGCATCACGCTGGTGCCGGCCGGGCTGATCAGCTCCACGGAGAGGTCGCCCCGCCAGGTGTGCGTCAGGTCGATGTCCACGGTGAGGTCGGCCAGCTCGCCGGTCTCGCTCACGGTGATCACGCTGGTCACGCCGGCGGGCGTGGCGTCGGGGATGGCCAGCTCCGGCTGGGCGGCCACCTGCACCAGCTGCGACGGCTGCAGGGTGAAGTCCACGCCGGTCAGGTCCTGCCCGTCGGCCAGGACCACCTCCTGCGCGGCGGTGGCGTATCCCTCCAGGCTCGCGGTCACGGTGTAGGTGCCGCCGTAGAGCGCGTCCAGCAGGTAGGCGCCGTCCGGGCCGGTGACCACGCTGGCTGCCGGGCCCACCGAGACCGTCACGCCCGACGCGTCGCCCCCGCCGGCCACGGTGACGGTGCCGGCGATGGACGCCGTCGGCGGGGTCTCCGGCGCCAGCAGGAAGTCCAGGGCGTTCTCCACCAGGTGCCGGCCCACCGTCGGGTCCAGCGCCTCCACGCTGAGAGGCAGGTACACCACCTGGGCGCTCTGCGGCGCGGGGTTGTCGTCCCAGATCAGGATGCCGGCCGCGCCCGGATCGCCGCCGGGCTCCATGATCACCTGGGCGCCGGTGGCCGGGTCCATGGCGTCCTGATCGCCGTAGCCGGAGTAGCTCACCGGGATGCTCGCCGGCAGCACGTGGGGCTGGTTGAGCAGCGGGTGGCCCTCCTGGCCGGCCACCGGAGCCAGGGCGCCGGCGTTGTCGCTGCGCCAGTTCACGGCGTGGAGCACCTCGCTGGCGAAGGCCGGGTAGCCGGGCGCGCTGAGGGCGTCGTAGCCCACCTCGCCGCCCTCCACCAGGATGCGGCCGCCGGCCTGCACCCAGCCGATCACCGCGTTGCGCATGGTCTCCGCCGCCAGGGGCGCGGTGTTGGCGCCGGCCGCGTAGACCACCACCTGGTAGCCGTCGAAGCTGTCGGGCTCCACCGACAGCGCCGGGATCACGTCGGCCACGTAGCCGGCATCGGTGAGCCAGGCGGCGATGGTGCTGGCCGAGGCCGGCCCGGTCCAGGGCTGCAGCGGGTTCTTCCGGGCGTCGTACTTCACGTCCCGGGCGGCGTCCTGGGCCGCGTCGCCGTCGTCGATCACCAGGACCACGCCGCGGGTGTCGATCACCGCGAACGGGTGCGGGCCGCTGACGGTGGTGTTGGGCTCGGCGGCGCCGTCCACCGCGGTGAGGGTGTAGGTGAACTGGTCGCCGATCTGCACGTCGGCCGCGTCCACGGGGAAGGGCAGGGTGTAGAGGTCGCCCTGGGCGGCCAGCGGGAACGGGCCCTGCTCGGCGCCGCCGTCGCGCGTGTAGACCAGCTCGACGCGGTCCAGGCCCAGGTTGTCCGTCACCGTGGCCGACACCAGCGGCGGCCACGTGATCAGCGGCTGATCGCCCAGGGGCGTGTGCGCCAGGGCGGGCGCGGTGGTGTCCGGGCCCACGGCGAACGTGTAGGGCGCGGCGGCGCCGGCCACCGGCGCGGTGGTGGTGATGTCGGCGGTGTCGGTGACCTCGAGGTAGTAGGCCAGCTCGCTGCCCGCCGGCTGGCCCGGCAGCTCGGCCTGCCAGACGTCGCCGCCCTGCAGCAGCAGCGGCGTGCGCTGCCACGGGCCGCCGTTCAGGCGCCAGACCACGTCCATGCGCGACGGATCCAGCGGCAGGCGGTCGGTGATGGTGGCGGTCACCGCATACGGCCCGGTGGTGTCCTCGGTATCGCCCAGGGGCTCGTGCGCGATGGTGGCGCCCCAGTAGGTGACCGCGGCGTACGCGTCGAGGATGCCCCAGCCGAAGTCGTTGTCCGGGTTGGCGGCGCGGTCGGCGGTCTCGCGCAGGGCCTCGCGCACCTGGATGGGCGTCAGCTCCGGCGCGCGCGCCAGCACCAGGGCGGCCACGCCGGCAGTCAGCGGGCAGGAGAAGCTGGTGCCGCTGGCGGAGGTGTAGCCGTCGTCGCTGCTGGTGGACACCACGTGGTTGGAGACGCCCAGCGCGGAGACGTCGGGCTTGATGCGGCCGTCGTAGCTGGGGCCGGGGGAGCTGAAGCTGGCGATGTCGCCGCCCAGGTCCACCGCGCCCACGGCGATCACGCTGTCGCCGTCGGCGGGCGCGATGATGTGGCCGAAGCCCCAGCCGCGCTCGTTGCCCGCGGAGTTGATCACCGTCAGGCCGCGGCCGGCGGCGAGGTCGGCGGCGATGGTGGTCACCGCCGTGTTGCCGTCCATGTCGGCGAACTCGTACCAGTCGTAGTAGCCGAGGCTGCTGGAGACCAGATCGGCCCCCAGGGACTCCACCCACTCCAGGCCGGCCACCCAGTGGTCCTCCTCGATGGGCACCTCCTGGGAGACGTCCTCGGTCTTGGCCAGGATGGCGCTGGCGCCGAACGCCGGGCCCACCAGCTCGCCCTCGGCGAAGCCCATGGCCGTGGACATGGTCTTGGTGCCGTGGTCGTGGGCGCTGGCGGGGTCGCCGGGCTGGTTCTCCACCACGTCGTCGTCGTTGACGAAGTCGTAGGTGGCGAGCACGGGGATGCCGGCCAGGGCCTGGTGCGTGGTCTTGAAGCCGGAGTCGAGCATGCCGATGATCACGCCCGCGCCGGTGATGCCCAGCTCGTGCACCGGCGGCACGTTGATCTGCTCGAGGCCGCCCAGGCTGCCGCCGTAGTTCAGGCTCCAGCGGCCGGCCGCGGCCTCGCGCGCGGCGTCCATCACGCGGGACGACAGCTCCGGCCCGCCGGCCTCCGGCAGCCGCTTGCGGAACTTCGCCACCAGGCCGATCTCGCGCACCATGCCGAGCTGGCCGATGGCCGCGATCTGCGCGCGGGTGGCGTCGAAGCTGGCGGCGTTGAGCCAGCGGGAGACGCGGCGCTCGCGGGCGCCGGTGGCGGCCACGGCCTGGATGTATTCGGCGGCCGGCGCCAGATCCTGCGCGGTGACCAGCGGGGTCGCGGCGCCGGTGGCCATCTTGGCGCGGCGCTGCAGCGTGCGCGCGGGCAGCTCGGCGCGGCGGGCGTCGATGGCGGCGGACAGCTCGCCCGCCGCCCGGCCGCGGTCGGCGAAGAAGACCCAGATGGCGTGGGTGCC
>JAASSM010000423.1 GCA_021767885.1 bacterium
CAGGAAGACCAGGGTGCTGACCGTGGCCGAGAGATCGGCGGCCAGATCCGGTGGGATGAGCTCGCCCACCGGCAGGGGCGCCGCGGTGGTGCGCCCGGCGGCCGCGGGCTCCGCCGCCCGCGCGGCGCGCACCAGGCCGGACCGCCGCAACGGGGCATCCTGCAATCCGGCGCGCGCCTGCTGGTCGGCGGCCTGCTGGGCCTGCCGCGCGAGCTCGGACAGCGCGTCCAGGTCCAGGCGCGGCAGCTCCAGGCGCGCCTGGACGGCCCCCGCCTGGTTGGCCGGCACCATCTCGGCCACCACCGCCCCCTGCAGCACGGGATGGTCCACGCCCTGCAGTTCCAATCGGCTGCGTCCGGCGGCGGAGGTCAGGTCGCTCCGCAGGCTGGCGGTGGCCACCGCCAGCGGCGGCCCCAGCTGGGCCGTGCGCACGGTGAGCGGACCGCCGTGCACGCGCAGCTCCGCCTGGCCGGCGAGCCCTCGGTCCCAGGCGGCGGCCCAGGCCGTGGTATCGTCCAGCGCGGGCACCTGGTCCAGATCGGCGGCGAGGATCACGTCCACTTGCCCGGTGAACTCCGGCAGCGGTGCGGCGCCGGCCGGCCGCGACGGCAGATAGGGTTCCGCCAGTGCCATGATCCGCGGCAGGTCCACCGTCAGCTCCGAGCTGGCCGACAGCGGGCCGCTGGCCGGCGGGAGCACGAACTGGGCCGAGGCGTCGCCACGCACGGCGGCGTGATCGAGTCCGGCGAGGGAGAGGCGCGTGCGGCCACCGGCCCGGGAGAGATCGCTCGCCAGGCTCAAGCTGGCCAGCTGCAGGGGGTCCTCCAGCTGCGGCAGGCGGACCGCCACCGGGCCGCCGGTCACCTGCAGGTCCACGCGCCCGGGCAGGCCCTCCTGCCAGGCCTGCTGCAGCGCGGCCGGATCGGCCAGCGACGGCAACGCGGGGACGTCGGCCTGCAGGGTGATGGCCAGGTCGCCGGCCAGTTCGGGCCAGGGTGGTGCGTCCACCGGCCGCGGCGGCAGATAGGGCTGCACCAGGCCCAGCACGTCGGCCAGGGCCACCGTCCCGGAGAGGTCCAGCTGCAGGGGCCCGGTGGCGGGCGGCAGCGCTGCCTGGGCCCGGCCGGACAGGGCGACGGCGTCCTCGCCGCCCGCGAGCGTCAGCTCCGCCAGACGCAGATGGTCGGCCGCCACGTCGCCCGCGGCGGTGATCCGCCAGGGCGGGACGCTCAACTCGCCGATGGTGAAGGTCGCCACGTCCGCCGCGGGCTGCACCTGCAGCCCGGCGCGCAGGTGCAGCTCCTCGAGGGGCGGCAGGGGCGCATCGCCGAAGCCGACGAGGGTGACCGCCGCCAGCCGGGTCTCCAGGTCCAGGGTGGCCGGTCCGGCGAGATCGTCGGCGGGCAGATCGCTGCCGCCGAGCCGGGCGAGCCGCTGGCCGAGGACGCCCAGGTCCGGGGCGGAGAGATCCTGCTGCCAGCCGGTGACGGTCACCGACCGTCCGGTGCCCTCCTCCTGCCAGGCGAGCTCGCCATCGCGCACGGCCACCGAGGCGAGGTAGAGTCCGAAGGCCGGCGCGCCCTGCCCCCCGGAGGCCCCCGGCGTCGCGTCCGCGGGGTCGCCGCCATCCGCGGCGGCGGGCGGCGTCGCGGCCGGCGGGGCGGTGACCAGGTCCACCCGCGGCGACTGCAGGGTGACGTTGCCGAACTCCAGCTCCTTGCGCAGCAGCGGCCACAGCGCCAGATCCACGGCCAGGCGGTCGAGGGCCACGTCCGCCTGCACCAGGGGCCCCGGCTCGAGGCCGGCTCCGGCCAGGCCCGTCCGGGTGACGGCCAGGGTGCTCGGGCCGATCACCAGCTGCAGGCGCGGGAAGACCTGCAGGCTGAGCTCGCCGAGGGAGACCTCGCCACCGGTACGCTCGCGGAGCTGGTCCTCGGCGAGGCCGCGCAGACGATCCCGCGGCACCAGCAGTGGCAGCAGGATCGCCGCCAGCAGGAGCACCAGCACCAGGCCGCCGGCGATGCCCAGGGTCCAGCGCAGCCAGCGTCGTCGCCTCATCTTCGGTCTCCTTGCTCGGCGGCGTCCCCGGAGCGATCCGCCGCCAGTGTCGATCCCGGCGCCCCGGACCCGGTCGCGGCGAGGAGCCGGCCGCTGCCGAGGACGCGGTGATCGTGGTACAGGGCCAGCCCCTGGCCCGGAGCGGCGCCGTGGACCGGCTCGGCCAGCTCCACCTCCAGCCGTTCTCCCGTCCGGGTCCAGCGCGCCACGCGGGCACCCGCGTGGCGATGGCGGACCCGGGCGAGCACCGGCGCCAGGCCGTCGGGCCCGACGTCGGGCAGGTCGGCCACGGCCGGCTCGAAGCGGTCGCAGACCAGGCGCCAGGTGGCCAGCTCCGCGCGCGGGCCCACCACCAGCGTGTTGGTCCGCGGCTCGAGCGCCAGGACGTAAAGGGGCGCGGCGTGGGCGATGCCCAGGCCGCGGCGCTGGCCCACGGTGTAATGCTCGAGGCCGCGGTGCTCGCCCAGCACCCGACCGCGGCGGTCCACCACCGGGCCTGGCCGGCCAGCCCCCGGTCCCCCGAACAGGAAGCTGCGATCGCCGTCGGGCACGAAGCAGATCTCCTGGCTCTCCGCCTTCGCGGCCACGGGCAGATCCAGCGCCCGCGCCGCCGTGCGCACCTGCTCCTTGGTGTACCAGCCGAGAGGAAAGACCACGCGTCGCCAGATGGCCCGGGGCACCTGGGCCAGGAAGTAGGACTGGTCCTTCTGGGCATCGAGGCCGCGGTGCAGCTCGGGCTCGTCCGACGCGCCAACGATCACGCGGGCGTAGTGGCCGGTGGCGACCACCGGGCAGCCCTGCTGGTCGGCCAGCCGGAGCAGCGCGGGGAAGCGCACGCCGCTGTTGCAGCCCAGACAGGGGTTGGGCGTGCGGGCGGCGCGGTAATCGGCCACGAACGGATCGATCACCAGCTCCTGGAAGCGGGCGGAGACGTCGTGGACCCAGTGCCGGGCGCCGAAGCGTCGCGCCAGGTCGCGGGCGTCCTCGATGGCCTCGAGGCTGCAGCAGGCCCGGTCGCCGGCGGCATCCTGGTCGCCGTAGCAGAAGTTCTTGAAGGTGACCGCGAGCACCTCGCAGCCCAGGGCGCGCAGCAGGGCCAGGCTCAGGGCGCTGTCCACGCCGCCACTGATGGCCAGCAGGACCGGCCCGCCGGGCGGCACCGCCCGGCGCAGGTCCTCGGGGATGGGGAGCGGGAAGTCCATGCGGCACA
>JAASSM010000424.1 GCA_021767885.1 bacterium
AGGAGAATCCCCATGATCTTGCGAACGACCCTGCTCCTGCTCGCGCTCGGCGTGGCGGTGGGTGCCGTGGCGGCCACCGACCCGATGACCGGCGAGCCCATCCCCGCGGCCGCCCCGCGCGACGTCGCGGGCCCCGAGCCGACCATGACCCCCGCCGGACGCACCGGCGATCTCGAGCTCCTCGCCCACCTCGCCGAGGGCACCACCAAGAGCGTGCGCCTGATCGGCGACGTGGCCGTCTGGCAGAACGGCGCCTACCTCGAGGCCCACGACGTCAGCGTCCCCGGCAGCCCGGTGGCCCTGAGCCGCTACCTGCTGCCGGCCCAGCCCTCGGACATGGAGGTGGTGGGCGACCGGCTGTACGTGGCGCTCCGCAAGGACGCCGGCCTGCTGGTGCTGGACTACGCCGACCCGGCCGCGCCCGCGGTGGCGGCCAGCCTGCCGGGCGAGGACCTGCTGTCGGTGGCCGTGGCCGGCGACCTCGCCTACTGCGGCGCCGGGAGCGCCGGCTTCGTGGTGATCGACCTCGCCGCCCCCGGCGGCCCGGCGCAGATCGCCGCCCTGGACACCCCGGGCTCGGCCAACGGCACCGCCGTCATGGGCAACACCCTGCTGGTGGCCCTGGGCAACAACGGCTTCGGCACCTACGACATCACCGACCCCTCCGCCCCCGCCCAGCTGGCGCTCTGGGCCACCGACGGCTTCTGCACCTACGTGCGAGAAGACGGGGGCGTGGCCTATCTGGCCGGCAACTTCGGCCTGCAGATCCTCGACGTGAGCGACCCCACCAACCCCACGCCCCTGGGCAGCTACGACCCGGGCGACACCACCTACGAGCTGGTCAAGCAGGGCGAGGTGCTCTACGTGGCCGGCTTGCAGGGCCTGGTCGCGGTGCTGGTCACCGATCCCGCCAACCCCATCGCCCTGGACGCCAGCACGGTCACCAACGGCTTCAGCTGCGCGGTGAACGAGTCGGTGGTCCTGATGGGCGTCCGCTTCGAGGGCCTCTACGTCCTGGACCCCGGCTCCCTCGACGTGCTGAGCAACGTGGGCAACGCCGGTTTCGCCAACAAGCTGCACCTGTCCGGCGACGCCCTCTACGTGGCCGATCTCTCCGGCGGCGTCCTGGTCTGGGACGTCAGCGATCCCGAGAACCCGGTCTTCCTCACCGAGATCGCCAGCGAACCCAACACCCAGGACGTGGGCATCGCCGGTGACCAGCTGGCCATCGTCAACGCCAACAACACCGGCACCGGCCTGCTCATGGCCGACGTCTCCGACCCCGCCGCCCCGGTGGGCCAGGGCGCCCTGGACACCGGCAACCAGACCTACGGCATCGACCTGGTGGGCCCGCGCGCCGTCCTGGCCAACGGCTTCGGCGGCCTGATGGTGGCCGACGTCAGCGACCCCCTCGCCCCCGTCAGCCTGGGCGACCTGTTCCTCGGCGCGGCCGCGTTCGACGTCATGACCGCCGGCGACGTGGCCTACGTGGCCAGCTTCGGCGGCGGCTTCCTGGCGGTGGACGTGAGCGACCCCGCCGGCATGGCCATCCTCGACCAGGAGCTGTGGGGCTTCCTCAACGCGGTGGACGTCACCGACCAGACCGCCTGGGTGGCCGACGGCCAGCAGGGCCTGCGCGTGGTGGACATCACCGACCCCGCCGATCTGGTCTCGGTGGCCACCCTGCCCCTGGCCAGCCAGGCCCGGGACGTGGTGCGCTCGCGGGTGGGCAGTCCCTACGTCTACCTGGGCGACGACTTCTACGGCCTGCGCCAGGTGGACGTCAGCGACCCCGCCAACCCCGTGCTGCTGGGCAGCTACCCCTCCGCCGACCGCGGCATGGGCGTGGACGCCGTGGGCGGCCTGGTGGTCCTGGCGGCGGGCGAGACGGGCGTCTACATCTACCGCAACCCGGCGGTGGTGCCCGCCATGGCCGGTGGCCTGACCGCCCGCGCGAACCAGGACGCGGTGGAGCTGGACCTCTGGCTCAGCCAGCCGCACCTGCACGGCGTGACCATCACCCGCACCACCGACGACCCCGCCGAGCGGCGCGTCTTCACCGCCGCCCACCTGCAGGATCGCCGCGAGGGTCCGGGGACCAGCCGCGCCCTGCTGCGGGACGGCGACCACGCCGGCTTCCCGCGCACCTACCACCTGGAGGTGACCCTGCCCTCGGGCGAGAAGGTGGATCTGGACCGCGTCGAGGTGGACCGGGCCGTGCCCATGGTGCAGACGCTCACCGCGGCGCCCAACCCGTTCAACCCGCGCCTGGAGATCGCCTTCAACCTGCCGCGGGCGGGCCACGTGCAGGTGGAGGTGTTCGACGCCCGCGGCCGTCTGGTGCGCACGCTGCTGCAGGCCGACGCCCCCGCCGGCGCCGGGACGCTCATCTGGAACGGCGACGATGCCGGCGGCCGCCCCGTGGCCAGTGGCGTCTACCACCTGCGGCTGACCGCCCCGGACCCGCTTCGCCCATCACCACGAGGGGCCCGGCTCACGACGAGCCGGGCCCCTTCGCATCCACCACGGGCACACTCGCGTCCACGGCGGCGCCAGCGACCCCGGCCAGCCCGGCGCTGGCCAGCCGTGGTTCAGCCGCCCAGATGCTCCGCCACGATCCGCAGCCCCACCAGCACCAGCACCACGCCGCCGGCGGCCTCCATGCGCCGGCCCACGCGGCGGCCGAGGCGCCCGCCGGCCAGGCAGCCGACCAGCGAGAAGATGGCCGCGACCACGCCGATCACCAGCGCCGGCCGCCAGACCGGCAGTCCCAGGCAGGCGAAGCTGAAGCCCACCGCCAGCGCGTCCAGGCTGGTGGCCACCGCCAGGCCCAGGAGCAGGCGCCCGCGGGTGGGATCGTCCGTCGCGACCCCCTCGGGCTGCTCGCGGAGCGCTTCGTGGATCATGTGCCCGCCGATCCAGACCAGCAGGGCGAAGGCCACCCAGTGATCCCAGGCCGCGATGCGGGTGGCGATGGGAGCGCCGAGCAGCCAGCCCAGCACGGGCATGAGCGCCTGGAAGAGGCCGAAGTGGAACCACAGCCGGAAGCGCGCCGACGGGCGGTCCGCCCAGCCGGCCGCCGCCACGGCCACCGAGACCGCGAAGGCATCCATGGCCAGGCCCACGGCCACGGCGAGCAGCTCGAACCAGGGCATCGGTCGCGCGTCCTCAGCCGGCCGGGGTGATCACGATGTCGATGCGGCGGTTGCGGGCCCGGCCCTCGGCAGTGCTGTTGGGCGCCACCGGCCGGTCGGGCCCG
>JAASSM010000425.1 GCA_021767885.1 bacterium
ACGGGCATCATCGTGGGCGGTCCGGCGACCCGCACCTCCGCACCCAGCTTCGTGAACGCGTGGATGTCGGAGCGGGCCACGCGGCTGTGGGCGATGTCGCCGATGATGGTGACCTTCTTGCCGCGCAGGTCGCCCAGCCGCTGCCGCATGGTCATGATGTCCAGCAGCCCCTGGGTGGGATGCTCGTGGCAGCCGTCGCCCGCGTTGATCACCGGGCACTCGAGCACCCGCGCCAGGTACTGGGCCGAGCCGCTGCTCTTGTGGCGCACCACCAGCATGTCGATCTTCATGGCCTGGAGGTTCTCCGCGGTGTCGCGCAGCGTCTCGCCCTTGCTGAAGCTGCTGGTGGCCACCGAGAAGTTGACGATGTCCGCCGACAGCCGCTTCTCCGCCAGCTCGAAGCTGATGCGGGTGCGGGTGCTGGGTTCGTGGAAGAAGTTCACCACGGTGCGGCCCCGCATGATGGGCACCGAACGCACCGGACGGTCGAAGACGGCGCGGAACCGCTCGGCGATGTCCAGGACCATGAGGATCTCCTCGGCCGACATCTCCTCGAGGCCCAGGACGTCCTTGCGCTTGAGGCTCATCAGTCGCCCACCTCCCCCACCACCACTTCCTGCTTCCCGTCGATGTCGGCCACCTTCACCTTGATGACCTCCTTCTGGCTGGTGGGGACGTTCTTGCCCACGTAGTCGGGGCGGATGGGCAGCTCGCGATGGCCCCGGTCCACCAGCACCACCAGCTGGATGGCCCGGGGACGACCCCAGTCCATGATCACGTCCAGCGCCGCCCGCACGGTACGGCCGGTGTAGAGGACGTCGTCCACCAGGATCACCACCTTGTCGGTGACGTCCAGGGGCATCTCCGTGGTGGCCACCCGGGGCGAGGGGCCGAGCTTGGAGAGGTCGTCCCGGTAGAAGGTGATGTCGATGGCGCCCATGGGCAGTTCCACGCCCTCCACGGCCTGGATGGCGTCGCGCAGCAGGCCGGCCAGGGGCACGCCGCGGCGCTGGATCCCGAGGACCACCAGATCACGGGTCCCGTGGTTGGCCTCGAGCACCTCGTGGGCCATGCGCTTGATCGCCCGGGTGACCTCGGCCTGATTCATGATGACGGCCTTCTCGGTGAAACTCATGATTCTCCTGCCTGGGCTGGGAAGCGGGCAAAAAAAACGGGCCCGGGCGCCGGGGGCGCAGGGGTCCGTCGTGGGATCGGCCGCCTCCTCTTCGGGCCTCGCGGGACCGCGTTAAAAAGGACCGTGGACGCCGGGAAGATAGCAGGCCGTCAGGCGCCGTGCAAGGCCGCCGCCGCCCCCGCCGCCAGGTCCAGCAGACGGCACCCGCACGCGTCCAGGAAGGCGCGATCGTGCGATGCGATCACCAGGGCGGCGTCGGCCGGGATGTGCGCCACCTGCTCGGCGACGCGGGCGCGGCCGGCGGCGTCCAGGGCGGCGGTGGGCTCGTCCAGCAGGATGAGGGGGCGCCCGCTGGCCAGGGCGAGCGCCAGGGCGAGGCGGCGGCGCTGGCCGCCGGAGAGGTCGTGGGGATGGCGACCGAGCAGGCCCGGTTCCAGTCCCGCGGTGGCCAGGACCGCGGCGGGATCCTGACGGGCGAGCCCCGGATCGAGGGCGATCTCCGCGGCCACGGTCTCGCGCGTGAACAGGTATTCCGGCAGCTGGGGCGCCAGGGCGCAGGCGCCGTGATCGAGGTCCTGCGCCCGGCGGGCGTAGAGGCGGCGGCCGGCCAGGATGACCGTGCCGGCGTCGGGCCGGCGCAGGCCGGCCAGGACGGCCAGCAGGGTGCTCTTGCCGCAGCCGTTGGGGCCCACCACGCCGACGCGGTCGCCGGGGGTCAACTGCAGGCGGGCCAGGGCCAGGGCGCCGCCGTCACGGAAGCGGCAGTGCAGGCCATCGACGGTGGCCACGGGATCCTCGCCGCTCGTCCGGGGCGCACCCACCGGGGCGAGCTGCCCGGGCGCGGGTTCGCCAGGCGCCGGCCCGTCGGTGGCGAGCAGGGCGCCGATCTGCGGACGGGCGAGCAGCTCCGCCACCGGCCCGCTGGCCACCACCCGCCCCCGGTCCAGCACCAGGGCGCGGTGGCAGAGCGCCACCTCCCCGGCGTGCTGGGTGGCCCAGATCATGGGCTCGGGGCGTCCGTCCAGGCGGCGGCGCAGCCAGTCGGCCTGCTCGGCATCCTGCAGGCTGGTGGGTTCGTCCAGCAGGATCAGATCCGGGCGGCCGCCGAGCACCGTGGCCACCTGCAGGCGCTGCTTCTGGCCCGCCGACAGCAGCCGTGGATCCTCGCCGCCGCGGCCGGCCAGGCCGCAGTCGGCCAGGTGCTCCTCGCTGACGGGTCCGGGACGACCGAGCGCCAGCTCCTCGGCCACGGTGCCGGCGAGGAGCTGCTCGTCCGGATCCTGGAACACCATCCCGGCGCGGACGCCAGGCAGCACCCCCGGCGTGGCCAGGTGCCGCAGCAGCGACGACTTGCCCGAACCGTTGCCCCCGATCAGGGCGAGGCGCTCGCCGCGCGCCAGGTCCAGGTCCAGGTCCAGGTCCTGCAGGACCAGCAGCGGGCCGTCCGGGCCCTCGCGCTCGAGGCCGAGGCCGCGCAGGCGCAGGGGCTCAACCACCGGTGAGCTCGCGGAGGTGCCGGCGGGCCTGCACGGCCCAGCTGCTGTCCGGATCGAGGCGCAGGTAGGCCTGCCAGGCCGCGGCGGCCGCGGCGCCCTCCCCCGCCTCCTGCAGGGCACGCGCGTGGCCGAAGGCGGCGCGGCGGTGGTCGGGATGGCGCTCGAGCACCCCGGCGAAGGCGGCGGCGGCCTCCCGGTAGCGCGTCTGGTGGAAGCGGGCGTTGCCCAGGGCGAAGCCGATGTCCGGATCGCCGGGACGCGCGGCCGCCAGGACGGCGAGGGAGTCGGCGGCGATGTCGGTCTGGCCGCGGTCCAGGAGCACCAGCGCCAGGTTGTAGCGGGCATCGGCCAGGCCGGGAGCCGTGCGCAGGGCCAGGCGGAACTGGCGCTCCGCCTCGGCCAGGTCGCCCCCGTCCAGCGCGGCCACCCCCCGGTTGTAGGGTCCCAGGGCGGCGGCCCGCCGCCGGGCGCGGGCGTACTCGTCGGCCGCGAACGTCAGCTGCAGGACCGAGCCGGCCACCAGGTTCACCGGCGGCTGCAGGCCGTTGTCCGCGGCGATGCCCGTGGCGCGGTCGGGATCGCCGTAGTAGAGGTCGGCGATCCGCCGCAGGTCCTCGCCCTCGCG
>JAASSM010000426.1 GCA_021767885.1 bacterium
GCGATCCCGGCCCCCAGGGCCAGCCAGCCGGCGTTGTGTCCCATGACCTCCACCACGATGATGCGATCGTGACTGGTGGCCGTGGTATGGAGACGGTCGATGGCCTCGGTGCAGATCTGCATGGCCGTATCGAAGCCGAAGGTCACGTCGGTGCCCCAGACGTCGTTGTCGATGGTCTTGGGCAGGGTCATGACGTTGAGGCCGGCCTTCTGCAGGCTGAACGCGTTCTTCTGCGTGCCGCCACCGCCGAGACAGACCACGCAGTCGAAGTCGTTCTTCTGCGCGTTCTCCACCGCGGCCTGGGTCATGTCCAGCACCTTGCCGCCCATGGGCATCTTCCGCGGCTTGTCCCGCGAGGTGCCCAGCAGCGTCCCGCCCACGGTGAGCACGCCGCTGGTGTTGTGGAAATCCAGCGGCATGGTGCGGTTCTCCACCAGACCCCGGAAGCCGTCCAGGATCCCCACCACCTTGATGCCGTAGTCCTGGATCGCGGCCTTGGTGATGCCGCGGATGGCGGCGTTCAGCCCCGGGCAATCGCCGCCGGAGGTGAGCACGCCGATGCAGCGCGTCTGGGATTCGCGTCGGATCATGATCTGCTGGCTCCTGTCGCGATCGGCGTCCGGGCGGGCCGGCCCGGGCGCGGCACGGCGGTATCCTAGCAGCGGCCGGGAGGATCTTGAACCAGGAAATGTCCGTGACGGCGAACCGTGTTACCCTGTGCCGGTCGACGTCAGCACGCAGCCGCCGCGCTGCCAGCCCGGGGATCGCCGCGCCGTGTCCGAGACCTGGTTCCTCCTGCCCACCGATATCGCCACCGAGGATCTCCTCGGCCGGCTGGCCGGCTCCGACGAGCTGGCCGAGCAGCCGGCCCGCAACCTGCGGCGGCGACACCTCGACACCTTCGACTGGCGCCTGCACCGCGCCGGCCTGACCCTGGTCCGGGACGACGGCGCCTGGCAGCTCCGGGACCTGTCAGGGCCGGAGGTGATCTGCTCTGCCGGGGCGGGTGCGGGCCGCTGGCCGCGCTTCGCGGAGGAGTTCCCCGCCGGCAGCGAGCTGCAGCATCGCCTGGGAAAGCTGCTGAAGATGCGGGCGGCCACGCCCCTGATCACCGTGGTGGGCAAGGAGCACCTCTGGCACCTGCTCAACCGCGACCGCAAGACCGTGCTGCGGATCGGCCTGCAGATCCTCCGCCTGGACAGGCCCGTCCGGGCGGAGACCTGGCGCCTGCTGCGCATCGAGGCGCTGCGCGGCTACGACCAGCACGCCGCCGCGGCCATCGGTGCGGCCGCCGATCAGGGTCTGCAACCGCTGAGCGCCCCGCCCCTGGACGTCCTGCTGCGCGCGGCCGACCTGGAGCCGGAGGATTACAGCTCGAAGTTCGTCGCGGATCTCGACCCCCGGCAGTCCTCCCTGAGCGCCGCGGCGGAGATCGGACGCCTCCTGCTGACCACCATGCAGCGGAACGAGGACGGCCTGAAGGCGGACCTCGACACCGAGTTCCTCCACGACTTCCGCGTCGCGGTCCGCCGCACCCGCTCGGCGCTCACGCACTTCAAGGGAGTGTTCGATCCGGAATCCCTGGTCCCGTTCAGGGACCAGCTCCGCGACCTCGGCCGCCTCACCGGCCCGCTGCGTGATCTGGACGTCTACCTCCTGGACGAGGACCGCTACCGCGCGCTGCTGCCGGCGGACCTGCGCCACGGACTCGACCCCCTCTTCGACCGCCTGCGCCAGGAGCGCGCCAGCGAGCTGCGGCGCCTGCGCCGAGCCCTCGGCAGCGCCGGTTACCGGCGCTTCACCGGGCAGTGGGGCGCCTTCCTGGCCAACCCCCCGGCCGGCCCGGCCGCGGCCCGCCCCGTGGGCGACCTCGTGCGCGATCGCCTGCGCCGGCGCCACCGCCGGGTCCTGCGCGATGGCCGCGCCATCGGCGAGGCGTCGCCGCCGGAGGCCCTGCACGCCCTGCGCATCGAGTGCAAGAAGCTGCGCTACCTGCTGGAGTTCTCCGCCTCGCTCTTCCCGGCCGGACAGGTGGATGTCCTCATCAAGCACCTCAAGGGCCTGCAGGACAATCTGGGCGAGTTCAACGACCTCTCGGTGCAGCACCGCCGGCTGCGCGGTTCGCTGGACGCGATCACCGGCCGGGGACGCCGCGGCCGGGAGGAGGCGGCGGCCATCGGCGGCCTGATCACCGCCCTGGACGCCCGGCAGGCGCGGGTCCGCGAGGAGTTCGCGGCCGCGTTCGCCCGGTTCGCCGCCACCAGGGTCCGCCGCCGCTTCGCCGCCCTCACCGACCACCAGGGGACCGATCCGGAGGCTTCCGCGTGAAGGTGCTCGCGCTCTACAGCATCAAGGGCGGGGTGGGCAAGACCGCCGCCGCCGTGAACCTGGCCCACGCCGCCGCCGCGGACGGACGGCGCACCCTGCTGGTGGACCTGGACCCGCAGGGGGCGGCCTCGTTCTACTTCCGCGTCCGACCCCGCAAGGGGGCCGGCAAGTCGCTGCTCCTCGGCGGCGGGCGCAAGGCCGAGCGGGCCATCCGCGCCACCGATTATCCTGGGCTGGACATCCTGCCGGCCCACCGCAGCTTCCGGAAGCTGGAACTCGCCCTCGACGCGGTGAAGAAGCCCCGGTCGCGGCTGGCGAAGCTCCTGCGACCCCAGCGCGATCACTACGACCTCGTGGTCATCGACTGCGCCCCCACCCTCACGCTGGTGGCCGAGAGCGTCATGCAGGCCGCCGACCTGGTGGCCGTGCCGGTGGTCCCCACCACGCTGAGCGAACGCACCCTCCTGATGCTCCGCGATTTCTACGACGATCACGGACTGCCTGGCGCCCAGTTGCTCGGCTTCTTCTCGCTGGTGGACCGGCGCAAGACGCTGCACCGGCATCTGAGCGAGGAACTCCCCCGGCGCGCGGGCGTCCGCTTCTGCCGGACCCGGATCCCCGTCAGCAGCGACATCGAGAAGATGGGCATCCACCGCGAGCCGGTGGCCTGCTACGCGCCGCACGGACCGGGCGCGGCGGCTGTCCAGGAGCTGTGGTGGGAACTCCGCCCGGCGCTCTGGCCGGACACGGAGACGGGCGGCGCCTGATGGCACCGCCCGTGCTCGCGGCGACGATCGCCGGTCCCGACGCGCCGCTGCACCGCCGCCGCTGCGCCGCGGCCAGCGCCGCCGCCGGCTAGAAGGTGTACCCCAGCCCCAGCGACATGGTCTGCTTGAACTGGCCGACC
>JAASSM010000427.1 GCA_021767885.1 bacterium
CTGGACCTGGGCGAGCAGTTCGGGGTGCTTGAGCCAGTAGGAGGCGGAGAAGGTCTGGGTGGAGAAGGAGCGCTTGCAGTGCTTGCAGCGGAATCGCTGGACGGTGTGCGGGGGCTTCTTGCGGAAGTAGGAGCCGAGGCGGACGTAGGACCACTCCTCGGAGCCGGGGTGGTGGAACCGGCACTTCGGGTTGGGGCAGAAGGGCGGGGTCGTAGGGCAGGGATATGGGGGTTTGAAGGTGTTCATGGGACAAGTCCAGGCAAGAGCTGGACCCGTCACCATTCTTCGGGGCACGACTGAACAGATGCAGGCCGGACGGGGTATGCTCCCGCGGACGCCGCGGCGAGCCGGTCATGGGGACCGGCCGCGACACCGGCGGCGCGCCGAGGAGGTCTGGCGGTGCATACCGAGACGACGATCCGCACGCAGAGCGGCTGGGGATGGCTGGCGCTCAACCTGCTGGTCTACGTGGCCGTGGTGGTGGCGTTCATCTTCGCGGTCCGCGCCGGCCACACGGCGGGGATCATCGCCGCGCCCGTGGTCCTGGTCGCCAACCTGCTCCTGTCCGCCGGCTTCTTCATCGTCAATCCCAACGAGGCCGCGGTGATCCTGCTCTTCGGCGAGTACAAGGGGACCGACCGCCAGAACGGCCTGCGCTTCGCCAATCCGTTCTACACCAAGCGGAAGGTGTCGCTGCGCGCGCGCAACCTCAACGGCGAGAAGCTCAAGGTCAACGACAGCGCCGGCAATCCGGTGGAGATCGCCGTGGTGGTGGTCTGGCACGTCGCCGACACCGCCCAGGCGTTCTTCGACGTGGACGACTACGAGGAGTACGTCACCACCCAGAGCGAGTCCGCCGTGCGCAGCCTGGCCAGCCGCTACGCGTACGACGGCGGCGACGCCGACGAGATCACCCTGCGCGGCGACACCGAGGACGTGAACCAGGCGCTGCAGACCGAGCTGCAGGCCCGGCTCGATCGCGCCGGCGTCCAGGTGATCGAGGCGCGGCTCAGCCACCTGGCCTATGCCCAGGAGATCGCCCACGCCATGCTGCAGCGCCAGCAGGCCAGCGCCGTGGTCTCGGCCCGTCGGATGATCGTCGACGGGGCGGTGGGCATGGTGGAGATGGCGCTGCAGGAGCTGCAGCAGAAGGCCATCGTGGAGCTGCCGGCGGCGGAGCAGTCGCGCCTGGTGAGCAACCTGCTGGTGGTGCTGTGCAGCGAGCATGCGGCACAGCCGGTGCTGGATGCGGGGTCGTCCCGGAGCTGAGGCGGCGGCCGCGGCCCCGCTCAGTCCTCGGGCTCGATGCCGTGCAGCTTGAGCTTGCGCCACAGCGTGGTGCGGTCCATGCCCAGCCGGCGGGCGGCGCGGCTGCGGTTCCAGCCCGCCTCGGCGAGGGCTCGCCGCAGCACCTCCCGCTCCTCGGGGCTGCCGTGCGCGACGCGGCTGTCCGCGACGGCGGCGGCGTGGGCGGCGCCAGGCGCGGTGGCCACGCCGCCCGGGGCGCCGATCTCCGGCGGCAGGTGCTGCGGCTCGATCACCGGCCCGCCACAGAGCACCAGCGCATGCTGCAGGGCGTTCTCCAGCTCCCGCACGTTGCCCGGCCAGGAATGCTGCATCAGCCGCGCGACCGTCGGCGGGGACAGGCTGACGCCGCGGCCGCCATGACGGGCGAGCAGGTCGGCCGCCAGCATGGGGATGTCCTCGCGGCGCTCGCGCAGCGGCGGGATGTCCAGACGCACCACCTTGATCCGGTAGTAGAAGTCCTCGCGCAGCCGGCCGGTGGCCAGCAGCGCCTCCAGGTCCCGGTTGGTGGCCGAGACCACCCGCGCGTCCACCGGCACGGGCCGGTTGTCGCCCACGCGCGTGATGACCCGCTCCTGGAGCACCCGCAGCAGCTTGACCTGCACCGCGGGGCTGACGTCGCCGATCTCGTCCAGGAACAGGGTCCCCCCGCGGGCCTCCTCGAACCGGCCGCGGCGGTCGCTGGTGGCACCGGTGAAGGCCCCGCGCACGTGGCCGAACAGCTCGCTCTCGAGGAGCGTCTCGGCCAGCGCCGAGCAGTTCACCGAGACGAAGGGGCCGTCGGCGCGCGGGCTGCCGTCGTGCAGCGCACGGGCCACCAGCTCCTTGCCCGTGCCGCTCTCGCCGCGGATCAGGACGGTGGCATCGCTGGGCGCCACCTGGGCGATGAGGTCGTACAGCTGGCGCATGCGGCGGTCGCCGCCCACCAGGCCGCCCAGGCGCGAGCGGGCGGTGGTCTCCTGGCGCAGGCGCGTCTCCTCGGTGACGTCGCCGATGATCACGGCCACGCCGTCGGGGACCTCGCCCGGCCGCATGAGCGGCGCCGTGCGCACCATCACGTGGCCCACCCGCTCGCCGGGCAGCTGGACGGTGGTCTGGAAGTCCAGGATGGGGCGGTTGCTCCGCAGGCTCTCGGCCAGGGTGTCGCGCGGGCAGTCTCCCACGCCGAACAGGCTGCAGATCTCCAGGCCCAGGAGCTGGCTGGCCGGCCGGTCGAGGATGCGCTCGGCCGCCACGTTGAGGTCGCGGATGCGCAGGTCGCGGTCCAGCAGGATCACGCCCTCGCGCAGCACCGCGGCGATGGCGCGGAAGCCGGCGAGGTCGAGATCGGCCAGCAGGCTGGCGTAGCGGGGGGCGCGCTCGGTCATGATGAGGCCTCCGCCCCACAGCATGGTCCCGCCTGGTGTTGCACGCAACATCAATGTTGCAACACTGCTGTTGCATGCAATGACGCCGGCCTCCGCACCGGGACGCGGGAAGACGCCCGCGATCCGTGGTCTCGCGCGTAAATTCTTCAAATATCGGTGATTTCGCGATCGGGCCGCGGGCCGGCGTGCGCCGCGCTGCCATGGCACGGTCCCTGCGATACCCGGCCCGAACACCGACGAGGCAGGCCCGGCCTGCGACGAACCCCGGCCGCCCCGGGCGGCCGCCGAGCAAAGGACGTGACCCATGAGCCAGGTGATGCAGTTCGACAGCAAGAACTTCGAGACCGAGGTGCTCTCCAGCGACCAGCCCGTGCTGGTGGACTTCTGGGCCCCGTGGTGCGGCCCCTGCAAGATGATCGGCCCGGTGATCGAGGAGCTGGCCGGCGATTACGACGGCAAGGTGAAGATCGGCAAGGTCAACGTGGACGACAACCAGCAGCTCGCCGCCCAGTTCGGCATCCGCGGCATCCCCACGGTGATGCTCTTCAAGGGTGGC
>JAASSM010000428.1 GCA_021767885.1 bacterium
GCGGACGGGGCGTTCGCCCCGTCCGCGCGTGAACCCGTTGCGATGTTCGAGTCTTACTCGTAGATCGACTTGATCTGGCTGAAGGTGGTCGCCTCGGCGGCCACGGTGCACTCGAACTCGTGCGTGAAGGTCACGATGGTCTCGTCCACGCCCTCGGGGTACGGGGCCACGAGGTGGAAGGTCCCGAACGCGACGAACATGGGGCCGGGGAACTCGCCCTCCCACATGCCGGAGAACTCGTAGGTCATGATCTCCGGATCATCCATGGTGCGCTCGAGAACGCCGGACCAGGTCTGCTCCTCGAGGACGTTGTCGTCCATGTCCAGGAGCTGGACCACGTAGTCGAAGTCGCCGCTGTAGATGCCGTCGCGCCACTGGATGGTGACCTCGGCATACCAGCCGTCGCAATCGGCGTTGCCGACGCGGTCGAGGAGCACGGACTGGGCCGGAGCCACGCTGGGCAGGATCAGAAGAGCGGTGAGGGCGATGACGGCCGATATCTTGAGTTTCATGAGGAGCTCCCTCCGATGATGACGGATTGGTGGCGATTCCCGGGTCACGATGCCAGATCGTACAATAGCTCGTTTTATTCCGCAAGCACTATTGAGCGTCCCGTTTGTAAAGAATTTCCCCAGATCCTGCCCCCTCCCGGAGCCCGCGGCGTCCGGGGCACGGGGTCGCCCTGATGGCCGTGGCGGGAATTTTTCGCGGTCCGGCAGAAAGGGCTTGGATCCCCGGAACGCACGCCCGTTCTTGTCTATGGGTCGTCCTTATGGACGCCCCCGCATGACGGGAGAAACAGGGTGCTGCCGACGGGCCTGACGATGCCTGCCGGCGTCGTCTCGGCAGTTCCCTTCTCCCGTTCGGTTCCCCTCCCGCGACCCCCGTCGCCTCCCGCCGATCCTTGCTCCCGTCCCGGAGCAGCCCCTCGCGCCGGTCTCGCGGCCCGGCGCCCTGGCCACCCCCTTCAGCCCATCTGCGTCGCCACCAGCACCACGCCCACCAGGATCAGGCCGGTGCCCACCAGCTGCAACGGCGTGATCCGCTCCCCCATCAGCACCCACGAGAGCACCATGACGATGACCAGGCCGAGGCTGGTCATCACCGGGTAGGCCACGCTCAGGCGCAGGCGGCTCAGGGCGTAGGCGTAGGCCAGCACGTTCAGGGCGAAGAGCACGATGCCGCCCATCACCGGCGGGTTGAGCAGGATGCCGCGCAGGGTGTCCGCCGGGCGGGCGAGGCTGAGCGTGAGGTCCTTCATGCCCAGGCGGATCAGGACGTTGGCGGTGGCGTTGGCGCAGAGGGCGAAGACCAGGGCGGCGATGGCGGAACGCACGGGAGCTGCCTCCGGGGGCTGCAGCGGGAGTGACGGGAGCCCCGCAAGATAAGCACGGCGGCCGCGCGGTGACGAGGGCGAAGTCCGCGCGACGCTCCGCGAGATTTCGCTGCCCGCCGGGCCCCTGTCGGTGATAATGTTCATTCACCTTCCGGGAGGTCCTGGGCATGGCGGACTGGACGGTCAGCCGGGCGAAGCGCTGGTGGCTGGTGGCGGTGGTGACCGCCTTCGTCGCCATCTCCCTGGTCCGCGGCGAGTCGCCCACGGCCGCCCACCTCGGGCTCATCCTGCTCTGCTTCGTCTGCGAGTTCGTGGACAGCTCGCTGGGCATGGGCTATGGCACCACGCTGACGCCGGTGCTGCTGGCCGTGGGATACTCGCCGCTGCAGCTGGTCCCCTCCATCCTGTTCTCGGAGTTCCTCAGCGGCCTGGCCTCGGCCTACTTCCACCACGAGACCGGCAACGTGGACTTCCGGGGCCGCTCGCGACACCTGCGCGTGGCCTCGCTGCTGGCCGTGGGCAGCGTGGTGGGCGTGGCGCTGGGCGTCTCCCTGGCGCTGAGCATCTCCGCCCTCATGCTCAAGCTGCTCATCGGGGTGGTGATCACCACGGCCGGCGTGGTGATCCTGCTGTGCAGCAAGCGGGTCTTCGTCTATCGCACCTGGAAGATGCTGGCGCTGGCGTCGGTGGCGTCGTTCAACAAGGCGCTCAGCGGCGGCGGCTACGGCCCGCTGATGACCAGCGGTCAGATGCTCTCGGGGATCGAGGGCCGCGCCTCGGTGGCCATCACCTCCTTCGCCGAGGGGTTCACCTGCCTGGTCGGCGTGGCGCTCTTCCTCGCCCAGGGCGAGAACCTGGAGATGGACCTGCTGATCCCCATGGTCACCGGCGCCCTGCTCTCCATCCCCTTCTCCACCCACGTGGTGGGACAGATCGGCGAGGGGACGCTGCGGCGCGCCATCGCCGCGCTCACCGTGGCGCTCGGTCTGTTCACCATCGGCAAGGTGGTGCTGTAGACCGGTGCGCGCGGCATTGACGGCGGTGCCCCCCGGGGGGCACCATCGGCCCGTCTCCAGCGCTCG
Source organism: bacterium (assembly GCA_021767885.1). Next base: position 2,419 of record JAASSM010000428.1, read on the forward strand.
AGGAGTGGCCGCGTGACCCCGCCCCGCCGTCCGTTCCGCCGCCTGCCCCGCCGTCCGTTCCGCGGTCCGGCCTGCCGGGCCGCCCGGTGGCTGCCCTGGTTCCTGCTCGCGTACCTGGGCGCCGGCCTGGCGGTCTCGCTGTCGCTCTTCCCGGTGGGCGACGTGGACGTGGAATCCGACTTCTTCGCCGAGCTGGGGCCGGCCGCCCGGGCCCTCGCGCGCGGCGAGGTGGACGTGGCCAACCATCCCTACAAGGGGCCCATCCAGCCGGCCCTGGTGGCCCTGCTGCATGGAGCCCTGGGCCCCGTGGGCGTGGGCTGGTACCGCACGGCGGTGGTGCTGAGCCTGCTGGCGGCCGGCGCCACGCTGGTGGCGACGTGGCGGATGGGCCTGGCCCTGGGCGGCCGCGCGGTGGCCGCGGGCGCGGTGCTGCTGCTGGCCTTCTCGCCGGTCTTCGCGGTGCAGGCGCACAAGGCGTCGTCGGACCTGGTGTTCCTGGCGCTGGTGTCCTGGACGCTGGCCCTGGTGCTGGGGCCCCGGGCGGGAGCGTGCGCGGCCGCGGACGCGGTCCCGGGCCAGGCGCCGGGCCAGGGGCCGGGCCGGATTCCGGGCCGGGGGCCGGCACGCCGCTGGTTCGCCGCCGGCCTGCTCGCGGGCCTGGCCCTGTCGACGCGATACGCCGGCCTGGTGCTGCCGGTGTGGCTGGTGGCGGTGGCCTGGTGGCGGGACGGCGCGTCGGGCGATCCGCGGCCGCGCCCGCGCTGGCCGCGCACGCTCGCCGCGGTGGTGGGATGTCTGCTGCC
>JAASSM010000429.1 GCA_021767885.1 bacterium
CCCACTGCAGGACGCCGAACCAGACCTCGCCCACGGTGCGCGCGATGACCACCAGGGCGACGAGATTCAGCCCCATGGTGGCGGCCTGCGCCAGGCCCAGGACGCCGATGTTGCGCAGGACGGCCCGCTGACCGCCGCCGGCGGCCACGGCGCTCAAGAGCGGAAGATCTCGCGGCGATGGGTGGCCACGTAATCCCAGCCGAAGCCGAGGACCAGGCCGCCCGCCGCGCCCAGGAAGACCAGGATCACGATGGCGCGCAGGGGCCGCGGCCGGACCGGGTCGTCCGAGACCACGGTCTGGCCCACCCGCTGGATGGGCGAGATGATCTGCAGCTTGACCCGGCGCTCGTCGATCTGGTTCTCCACGTCCTGACGCCGGGCGGGGATCTCGAGATCGCGCTCGAGCTCGAGCTCGCCGATCTTCTGCGCGGCCTCACGGATCCGGGTGCGGATGCTGGTCTCCCGCTCGATGGCCAGGCGCGCGCGCTCGAGGGCCGCGACGTCGGCCGCGTAGGACATGCTGTCCTGCAGGGCGCGGTTCTCCGCCAGGGCCGCCTGCACCTCGAGCTTCGCGGCGGTCAGCTCGCGCAGGACGTTGCCCCCGTCGAGGACGGCGTCGCGTCGCGCCCAGCCTGGCACGTCCTCGGGCCGGAGCTCGGCCAGGTCGTCGGCACCGAGCCGGCGCACCGTGTGGTCGAGCTGCGTGAGGTCCTGCACCAGGCGGGGTTCGGCCTCCTGCAGGTCCACCAGGCGCCGGGCGTAGAAGTCCAGGCGCTGGTCGATCTTGTCCAGGTCGAGCGCCAGGCTCTGATCCTCGGCCACCACCTGCAGCGATTCCGCGCGGGCGGACTCCAGCTCCAGCGCGATGCCGGCCGCCCGGCGGTCGATCTGGCGGATCTGGTTGCGCAGGCCGCGGATCTGCAGCAGCAGGCCATCCCGCGTGAGCTTGATCTGGCTGGAGGCCGAGTCCGCCTCGGCGTAGTCGGCGAACACCGCCAGCGAGCTGTCCAGGATCGCGGCGGCCAGCTCGGAACTGGTGGCCGTGGTCCACAGGGTGATCACGTCGCCACCCTGCAGGTTCTGCAGCCCCTGGGCGATGAACTCCGCCTGGATCACCGGCTGGGCATCCTCGGGCAGGCCGAGGCGCTGGACCAGATCGCGCCGGTAGAGCTTCATCTCGTACCAGCGCGTGATGTCCTTGAGCTGCCACTGCCGCACCGGCCCGCCGGTGGGGTCGAAGGCGGTGATGCCGGGGCGGACGGTGGCCGTGGCCTCCCAGCGCCGGGTGCCGAGGATGCCGTAGAGCACGCCGACGAGCAGACCCAGCAGCGGCGGCCCCAGCACCAGGACCCGTCGCCGCCAGAGGATGTTCAGGATGCTCGCCAGGTTGAACTCCGGCCCCGGTGCACCGGGGCCGGACGGAGAGGAATGTCCGGAATCGGGGGTCAAGCCCTGCCTCCTTGCCTGACTGTGCCGCGTCGCCGCGCTAGCCCAGCATCTGGTCGAGCACCGCCTGCGAACTGGCCTGCACGTCGCGATGCAGCGAGCCGCCGTGGGAGTCCATGGTCACCACCGCCGGGAAGCGCTCCACGCGGAACTCCCAGATGGCCTCCGGCGAGCCGAACTTCTCCAGCAGGTGCACGCCCTCCACGGCGGTCACCCGCTCGGCCAGCACCTGGGCCGCCCCGCCGATGGCGTGCAGGTAGACCCCGCCCACCTTCTGGCAGTACTCCAGCGTCCTGGGCCCCATGCCGCCCTTGCCGATCACGCCGCGGATGCCGTACTGCTCCATCAGCGGCCCCTGGTAAGGCTCTTCCCGGATGCTGGTGGTCGGCCCGGCCGCCTTGACCACCCAGCGCCCCTTCTCCTGCACCACCACCGGACCACAGTGGTAGATGATGCTGTCGGTCAGGTCCACCGGCGGCTTGCCGCCGTCGTGCAGGTACTTGTGCACCGCGTCGCGACCGGTGTAGACCAGTCCGGAGATCTCCACCATCTGGCCCACCCGCAGCGCGCGGATCTTCTCCTCGGTGAACGGAGCCTCGAGCAACATGGGACGACCTCCTTCTCGCTAGCCGTAGAGCCAGCGGGTGACCTTGCCGGACTCCGAGAGCTGGAAGCCGTCCCGGCGATAGGCCCAGCACATGTACGAGACCGAGACGAAGAAGCTGGCCGGCACGCGGTTGCGATGGGTGATCTTGCAGCCGAGCAGCGTGGTCGCGCCGCCGAAGCCCATGGGGCCGATGCCCAGCGCATTGGCCTCCTTGACGATCTGCCGCTCCAGCTTCGCCAGCTGCGGCTCGGGATTGACGTCGTCCAGCGTGCGGAAGAACTCCTCCTTGCTGGCGAGGTAGCCGCTGCCGCGATCGCCGCCGATGCAGACCCCCAGGATCCCGGGGCCGCACCCCTTGCCCTGGGCCTGGTAGACCGCGTCGAGGACGCACTTGCGCACGCCCGACAGGTCCCGGCCCGCTCCCAGGCGCGTGTCCGGCAGGCTGTACTGCGCACCCACGTTCTCGCAGCCGCCGCCCTTGAGGATCATGCGCACGGTGAGCGTCTTCTTGCGGGTCTGGTGCAGGTGGAACGACGGGCTGCCCGGCCCGAGGTTGGTGCCGCTGTTCTTGCCGGTGAGCGAGTCGACCGAGTTCTGGCGCAGGTAGCCCTTCTTCGTGGCCTGCACCACGGCGCGCTCGTAGGTCTTCTTGAACGTGGCCTCGTCGCACCAGGCGGGCAGGTCGGCGTAGCAGATGATGGTCCCGGTATCCTGGCAGAGGGGCTGGGACTTGTCGCGGGCCATGGCGATGTTGTCCAGGATCACCTTCAGGGCATACCTGGCGGTGGAGTCCTTCGCCTCCTTGCGCCACCCCTTCTCGATCACCCGCACCACGTCGTCGGGCAGCCGCGAGCTGGTGCGCCGGATCAGCTCCAGCAGATGCGCCTGCAGGGTCTTGGCGTCCATGGTCGCTCCTTGGCGTGAGGTCGCCCGGTTGGCAGGGAAAGATCCGGTCCCGGCGAGAGCGGCGGCCCGTCGCCCGGACGCGCTGGCACGGGCCGATGGTAGACGCCCGGCCGCCGGCGGTCAAACGCGCAGTGACCGGCGCGACCCGGCTTGCCACGGCCGCGGGGTGTTGTTAGCCTGCGGCGATGCTCGCCGCCGCCGGTGGCGACGCCGAAAGGAGTCCTCGTGAACTACCTGCTGCTCGGAGCCGGCCTGCAGGG
>JAASSM010000430.1 GCA_021767885.1 bacterium
ATCCTGGTATTGGGCTTCGCTGCGCTCAGCCCAACCTACATCAGATATAGGTGAGCCACTCGGGATGCACCTGATGGCGGCCGTGCACCACGTCGAAGTACAGGTTCTGCAGCTGTTCGGTGACCGGGCCGCGCACGCCGGCGCCGATGGGCCGGTTGTCGACCTCGCGGATCGGGGTGACCTCGGCGGCGGTGCCGGTGAAGAAGGCCTCGTCGGCGACATAGACCTCGTCGCGGATGATGCGCTTCTCGCGCACCGTCAGGCCCAGCTCGGCGGCCAGGTGGAGGCTGGTGTCGCGGGTGATGCCCTCCAGCGCCGAGGTCAGGTCCGGGGTGTAGAGCACGCCGTCACGCACCAGGAAGATGTTCTCGCCGCTGCCCTCGGCCACGAAGCCCTCGGTGTCCAGCAGCATGGCCTCGTCATAGCCGTCGGTGATCGCCTCGTTCAGCGCCAGCATGGAGTTCATGTAGTTGCCGTTGGCCTTGGCACGGCACATGGTGATGTTCACATGGTGGCGGGTGAAGGACGACGTCTTGATGCGAATGCCCTTCTGCATGTTCTCCTCGCCCAGGTACGCACCCCAGGCCCAGGCCGCGACCATGACGTGGGTCTGCAGATTGTCGGCGCGCAGCCCCATGCCCTCGGAGCCGTAGAAGCACATGGGCCGGATGTAGGCCGACTCCAGGTTGTTGTCGCGCACCACCTGCAGCTGGGCCTCATTCAACGCCTCCTCGCTCCAGGGCATCTTCATCTTCAGGATATGCGCCGAGCGGAACAGGCGTCTGGTGTGTTCCTGCAGCCGGAAGATGGCCGTGCCCTTGTCCGCGCGGTAGGCGCGCACGCCCTCGAACACCCCCATGCCGTAGTGCAGGGTGTGGGTCAGGACATGGGTGGTGGCCTCGCGCCAGGGCACCAGCTCGCCGTCCATCCAGATGACGCCGTCACGATCGGCCATCGACATCTTGTGGTTCTCCTTCTAATTGCGTGAAGCGTGAAGCGTGAAGCGTGAAGCGTGAAGCGTGAAGCGTGAAGCGTGAAGCGTGAAGCGTGAAGCGTGAAGCGTGAAGCGTGAAAATCGCGTCACGAATCAGCTACGCTGTCAAGCGCCCGTCTCACGTCTCACGTCTCACGTCTCACGTCTCACGTCTCACGTCTCACGTTCAAATATCCTGTTCCAGATCCCCAGCACCGCCGACCGGGTCTGGATGAATTCACCCTCGTTGACCACGGCCGGGACCTCCTGCAGGGTCAGGTTGTGCACCCGCTTGCGGTAGGCACGGTAGGCATTGCTGAGCACCCGGACATCGTCCTCCGGCATCAGGCCGGTCCCGGCCAGCCCTTCCAGCAGCCGGATATTGTCGCTGTATCTTACCAGATCGGGGTGCTCATGCGCCCAGCGCAGCACGCCGTACTGGACGATGAATTCGATATCGGCGATGCCGCCGGGGCCCTGCTTGAGATCAAAGCGGCCGGACTCGCGCACGGCCAGCTCGGTGCGCATGCGCTGGCGCATGTCCCGCACCTCCCGGCGCAGGCGTTCGGGGTCGCGCTTGCGGCACAGCACCTCCCGGCGCACGGCCTCGAAGGCGGCCAGGGTGTCGGGGTCCCCGGCCACGCCGCGGGCCCGGACCAGGGCCTGGTGCTCCCAGGTCCAGGCCTCCTCGTGCTGGTAGCTGGCAAAGGCGGCCATGTCGGTCACCAGCAGGCCGGAGGCGCCGCTGGGACGCAGGCGCATGTCCACCTCGTAGAGCACGCCGGCCGGGGTCAGGGTGTTGAGCAGGTGGATGATGCGCTGGCCCAGGCGGGCGAAGAAGACGGCGTTGTCCAGCGGCTTCGGCCCCTCGGTGTGGGCCTCCTCGCTCTCGCCGTCGTTGAGAAACACCAGGTCCAGGTCCGAACCGTAGCCCAGCTCGATGCCGCCCAGCTTGCCGTAGCCGACGATGGCGAAACCGGCGTCGCGGCGGGCCTTGCCGGTGCCGCAGCGGGGGGCGCCGTGGCGGGCGACCAGGTGGTGCCAGGTGATGGCCAGCACCTTCTGCACCACCAGCTCGGCGATCTCGGTGAGGTAGTCGCTGACCACCATCAGCGGCGTGGCGCCGGCCACGTCGGCGGCGGCCACCCGCAGCACCGCCATCTGCTTGAAATGGCGCAGGGCATCCATCTGCGCCTCCAGGTCGTCGGCGGCGATGCTCTCGAAGCGCCGCTCCAGCATGGCCTCCAGCTGCTCGCGGCCGGGCGGGGTGTAGAGGGTGCGCGGATCCAGCAGCTCGTCGAGCAGGATGGGATGGCGGGTCAGCTCGGCGGCGATCCAGGGGCTGATGTCGCACAGCCGCACCAGCTGCGACAGCGCCATGGGATTCTCCACCAGCAGGGCCAGGTAGGCGCTGCGCCCGCTGATGGTCTCCAGCAGCCGCACCAGCCGGGCCAGGGTCTCGTTGGGGTCGCGCGCCTCGCCGATGGCCGCCAGCAGCAGCGGCATCAGCCGATCCAGCCGCTCGCGGCCGCGCTTGCCCAGCCCGCGGCTCTCCAGGCTGTGATGGAGCTGGCCCAGCAGGCGGTGGGCCTCGGCGGTCTCCTCGAAGCCGATCCCCTCCAGCAGCTCCAGCGCGGCCTCCTCGTCGAGCTGCTGCTGCCACAGGGCGGACAGGGCCTCGGTCTCCTGATCGGCCTCGTCCTCCTCGGTGTGCGGGGCGCCGAAGACCTGCTCGAACTGCTCCTCGACGAAGCGGCGGTGCCGGTCCAGCTGCTTGAGGAACGCCGCCCAGTCGGGGAAGCCCATGGCCAGGGCCAGGCGCGCCCGGCCGGCCTCATCGGTGGGCAGGGCGTGCACCTGCTCGTCGGCCCAGGCCTGCAGCCGGTTCTCCACCCGGCGCAGGAACCGGTAGGCCTCGACCAGGCGGTCGACGGCGAACCCGGGCAGCAGATCCAGCTGCGCCAGGTGGCGCAGCACCGTCTGCACCTGACGCACCCGCAGCCGCGGCTCCTGGCCGCCGCGGATGAGCTGGAAGGCCTGGGCGATGAACTCCACCTCGCGGATGCCGCCGGGGCCGAGCTTGATATTGTCCTCCATGCCGCGGCGCTGGACCTGGCGGGTGATCATGGCCTTCATCTCGCGCAGCTGCTCGAAGGCGCCGTAGTCCAGGTAGCGGCGGTAGATGAAGGGCCGCAGCAGCTCCATCAGCGCGTCGGCCTGGTCCGGGTCGCCCGCCACC
>JAASSM010000431.1 GCA_021767885.1 bacterium
GGCGGTGATCTCCTCGCCGGCCACCGGGATCCGGTCCTGATACACCTCCCGGGCGCCCCCGGACCGCGCCTCGATGAGCACGGCCTCCAGGGTGCGGCGCAGCTTGTCCGCCGGGGTGGCGGCCGGGTCGCTCAGCTCGCCGCGCACGCGCTCCAGGCGGGACGACCGCTCCGCCGGCAGGAACGGCAGATCCCGCGCCACCACGCCCTCGAGGTCGCGCAGGATCACCAGCAGGGTGTCCTCCAGGCTGGCCTCCAGGCGGCGCGATTCCTCCAGGCGGCGAGCCAGCTCGTCGCCCGCCGACTCCAGCGCCGCCACGCGATCGCGCTCCAGAGCGGCGCGCTCCTCCAGGTACGTCACCTGCGCGGCGGCCGCCTCCCAGCGGGCCTGCAGGTCGGCGCGCTCGGCGGCCCAGGCGTCCAGCTCCTGCTGGGTGGCCTGGCGGGTGTCGAGGGCCTCGGCGGCGGTCTGCTGGACGGCGGCGGCGGGGTCGTCCTGGGCGAGGGCGGCGGCGCCGCCGCCGGCGGTCAGCGCGGCCGCCAGCAGCAGCCCCAGGGCCGCGGCATCACGTGCTCTCATGCGGTGCTCTCGCTTTCGCGGTGGGCGTCGGGGATTCCGGCCACAAGGTAGCGGATCGGCGGCGGGCGGCGCCAGGAGGGATGGGCGCCGGTCGGGAGGGGCGAGGCGGGGCGGTGGAGGGTGGCGATCCCGTGTGCCGGCGACCGGCCGGCAGCGAACCGGCCGGCTCCGGGAGGGGCGGAGCCGGCCGGTGACGAGGCGCGGGGTCCTGCGGCGGTCGGCCGACCTACCAGGTCGCCGGCAACGTCGCGATCAGTCCCACCAGGTAGCTCACCGAGGACTCCTCGCCGCCGTCGGGGATGTTCACGCGGATCTCCTGGACCCACTCCAGCGTCTCGCCCAGGACCAGGTTGTAGCCCAGGCCCACGCCGCCGGCGCGGAACTCCGAGGGCTGGTCGTCCAGGCCATCGGCCACGTCGGCGTCCACCTCGAGCAGGAGCTGGGCGCGGTCGCTGAGGGTGTAGTAGCCGCCCATGGCCAGGCAGACGTCGGTGAGGCGGTCGCTGCCGGCGGCGGTCTGCACGCCGGACATGCAGAGGCCGGCGCGGGCGTAGAGGCCCCAGCTGGCGAGGTCGGGCGCGCGGTCCCAGTTCAGCTCGAAGGACGGCGAGACCAGGAGCGACTGGCTGCCGTCGCCGGCGGAGCGGACGTCGAGCATGAGGTCCAGGTCCCAGTGGTCGGTGTCCAGGGGGGTGCCCAGGACGCCGAGGCCCAGCTCGCTGGAGCCGTCGGCCAGGTGGCCATTGGCCGAGAGCGTGGTGCCGAGGTAGGCGCCGAAGCCGCGGGCCAGGCCCCAGCCGGCCACCATGTCGCCGCCCAGGCCCTGGTTGGCCGACGCGCGGCCCAGGCCCTCGAGGGCGCCGTAGACCTCGACGTTCGCCGCGCCGGGATCCCAGGCCTCGACGGTGTCCACGGCATGGGCCGGCGCGGGCGCCAGCAGCGCGCCGACGGCGGCGGTGAGCAGGATGGCCAGCAGGCCGGCCACGTGCAGGCGTCGGGAAGACCGCGGATCGGTGGTCCGTCCCGCGCCGTGGTTCGCGCGAGGCGTCGTGGGGGTGGGGGTCGCGTGCATGGTTCTATCCGTCCTTTCCGGGGCAGGAAACAACGTGGGAATCAGGCCACCAGGCTGCCGAGCTGGTAGACCGTCAGGGACACCAGGTAGGCGAACACGGTCAGTCCGCCGAACTGCAGGAGCGCCCAGGACCAGCGGCCCGACTCGCGCCGGGTGATCGCCACGGTGGCCATGCAGGGCGTGCCGATGAGCAGGAAGAGCACCAGGGAGAGGGCCACCAGCGGCGAGTAGTCCGCACGGATCTGGCCGCGCAGGTCGCCCGCGGCGCCCTCCTCGCCCAGCGCGTAGACGATGCTCAGCTGGGAGACGAAGACCTCCTTGGCCGCGAAGGCGCCGATGGAGGCGGTGACGATGCGCCAGTCGAAGCCCAGGGGCGCGAAGACCGGCTCCAGCGCCGTGCCCACCCGGCCGGCGATGGAGTGCTGCAGGGCCTCGGCCGAGCGCAGGCCGTCGATCTGCTCGGCGGTGAGCTGCGTGACGGCCGGGTCGCCGGCGGCCAGGGCCCGGTCCACCGGGTAGGTGTCGGGCTGGGGGTAGGTGGTCAGGGCCCAGAGGATGATGGAGATGCCCAGGATCACCGTGCCGGCCTTGCGCAGGTAGATGCCCGCCCGCTCGGACATGCGCAGGACCACGCTCCTGAGCGGCGGCACCCGGTAGGGCGGCAGCTCCATGACGAAGGGCGTGGGTTCGCCCCGCAGCACCGTGCCGCGCAGCAGCCGCGCCAGGCCCAGGGCCAGGGCGATGCCGATGACGTAGACCCCCCACAGCGCCGGCGCCTGCCACGGCGCGGCCAGGAAGGCCGGGATCACCAGCAGCCAGATGGGCAGCCGCGCGCCGCAGGACATGAGCGGCAGGACCAGCATGGTCACCAGCCGGTCGCGGTCGTTCTCGATGGTGCGGGTGGCCATGATGCCGGGGATGGAGCAGCCGAAGCCGGTGACCAGCGGCAGGAAGCTCTTGCCGTGCAGGCCGAAGCGGCTGAGGAAGCGGTCCATGAGGAAGGCGGCCCGTGCCATGTAGCCGGTGTCCTCCAGGAGCGAGAGCCCCAGGAACAGCAGCACGATGTTGGGCACGAACACCAGCACCCCGCCCACGCCGGCGAGGATGCCGTCCACCAGCAGCGAGAGCAGCGCCGAGTCCGCCGACCCCGGCCAGTGGGTGACCAGCGCGCCGGACAGCGCGCCGATGCCGGACTCGATGAGGCCCATGAGCGGCGCGCCCAGGGTGAAGGTGACCCAGAACACCGCGTACATCACGCCCAGGAAGATGGGCAGGCCCAGGACGCGGTGGGCCACGATGCGGTCGATGCGGTCGCTGATGACCCGCGCGTCCGGCCGCGGGGAGGCGAGCATGGCGTGCAGCAGGACCGTGTCCACCACGGCGTGGTCGCGGCGGGCGCGTTCCACGGGGTCGGTCAGGTCGGGGGCGCCGGCCACGCCGGGCTGATCCACGCCGGCGGGCGCGAGGGCGGCGGTGACCTCGGGGGCGCGGCGGGCGGCGCGGTCGTCGGCGCCGGTCGTGTCGGCCGCCCCGGTGGCGCCGGCAGCCTCCATCAC
>JAASSM010000432.1 GCA_021767885.1 bacterium
AGGCCTGGTCCCGCTCGCCCACCAGGCCGCGTGAGAGCATGATCAGCCCCGCGCAGGTCCCCAGGATGGGCTTGCCCGCGCGGGCGAACTGCAGCAGCGGGGCGCGCAGGCCGCCCCGGTCGATGAGGCGGGAGAGGGTGGTGGACTCGCCACCGGGGATCACCAGGGAACCGACACGGGCCAGCTCGTCCTGCCGGCGGACGGGCAGGGTCTCGCGGCCGGCCCGCGCCAGGGCCTGGCGGTGTCGTTCGAAGTCGCCCTGCAGGGCCAGCAGACCCACCGGCTCGGGCATGGTCTCTCCTCGCATGCTCGCCACGCTACCAGCCCCGGCTGGCCAGTCGCTGGTCCTCCGGCATGTTCGCCACGTCGATGCCGGCCATGGCCTCGCCCAGCTCCATGGAGATCTCCAGCAGCTTCTGGGGATCGTCGTGGTACGTCACCGCCTGGACGATGGCCTCGGCGCGCGGCTTGGGGTCGCTGCTCTTGAAGATGCCCGAGCCCACGAACACGGTCTCGGCGCCCAGCTGCATCATGAGCGAGGCGTCGGCCGGGGTGGCCACGCCGCCGGCGGCGAAGTTGGGCACCGGCAGCTTGCCCGTGCGCTTGATCTCCGCCAGCAGGGAGACGGGCGCACCGAGGATCTTGGCCTCGGCCATGAGCTCGTCCTCGCGCAGGGTGGTCAGGCGCTTGAGGCCCTCCTGCACCATGCGCATGTGGCGCACGGCCTCGACGATGTTGCCCGAGCCGGCCTCGCCCTTGGTGCGGATCATGGCCGCGCCCTCGCCGATGCGACGCAGGGCCTCGCCCAGGTTCCGGCAGCCGCAGACGAAGGGCACCTTGAAGTCCCACTTCCAGACGTGGTTCTGCTCGTCGGCGGGTGTGAGGACCTCGGACTCGTCGATGAAGTCGACGCCCAGGGCCTCGAGCACCTGGGCCTCGGCGAAGTGGCCGATGCGGCACTTGGCCATCACCGGGATGGAGACCGTGTCCTGGATCTCCTTGATCATGCGCGGCTGGCTCATGCGCGCGATGCCGCCGTCGGCGCGGATGTCGGCCGGGATGCGCTCGAGGGCCATCACGGCCACCGCGCCCGCCTCCTCGGCGATCTTGGCCTGGGCCGCGTTGGTGACGTCCATGATGGCGCCGCCCTTGAGCATCTCGGCCAGACCGATCTTCTGGCGCATGAGCTCCTGCGCCTCCTGGTTCACCCACGGGAAATTCATGGTTCCTGCCTCCGTGTTCGTCGTCTTGCCTGGCGCGCCCGGGGGCGCGTCGTCCACTGTCGTCGCGTCGTTCGCGGGCGGCCGTCCGGCCGCCGGATCCGGTCTAGACGATGGCCGGCGCCGGCGCCGGCCCTCGCTGCAGGATGTCCGCCAGCACCCGCAGGCCGGCGACCATCTCCTGGCGTCCGCGTGGGGCGCTCAGGCTGATCCGCACCGCCGCCGGCGGGGTCACGCCGGGCAGCGTGAAGGCGTCGGCCGACGCCACCACCACGCCGCGGCGGCGCGCGGCGGCGGTGAAGCTCTCGGCGGTCCAGCCGTCGGCCAGCTCCAGCCACTGGAAGAACGAGGCCCCTCCCCCGCGCAGCCGCGCAGGCGCGAGCACCTCGTGCGCCAGCTCCTGACGGGCGGCAGCCTCGGCGCGCTTCCGTCCGGCCGTGGCCTCGGCGGTGCCGTCCTCGATCCACCCGGCCGCCAGCTCCGCGGTCAGCGGCGACGGGATCCACAGCGACGCCGACACCGTGTGGGCGATGCCCTCGGCCATCCCCGCCGGCACGGCCACGAAGGCCACGCGCAGGCCGCCCGCCACCACCTTCGAGGTGCTGGCGATGTAGCAGGTGCGCTCCGGAGCCAGGGCCGCCAGGGGCGGGCCGGCCTGGGGGTCGAGCAGGCGATGGACGTCGTCCTCGACGATGCGCAGGTCATGCTCCCGTGCCACCCTGGCGATGGCCTCCCGGCGTGACGGGCTCATGGTGGCGGTGGTGGGATTGTGCAGGGTGGGCAGGCAGTACAGGACCCGCCCCGGCCCCAGCTCCGCGCAGGCCGCGGTCAGCGCATCGGGGCGCAGGCCCTCGGCGTCCACGGCCACCGGCCGCGGCCGCAGCCCCAGCAGACGCGCCACCGACATGAGCCCCGGATAGGTGAGCGGCTCGGTGAGGACCACGTCGCCCGCCCGGCAGAGCGTGCCCAGGATCACCGTGATGGCATGCTGGGCGCCGGCGGTGACCACCACGCGCTCCGGATCCACCTCCAGCCCGTGCCGCGCGAGCCAGGCCGCCCCGGCCCGCCGGTGCCGCACCGCGCCGAGGGTGGGCTGGTACCCCAGCAGACGGTTGACGTCCGGCCGCGCCGCGAGGTCGCGCAGGGCGCCGGCCAGGTCGGGGTCCTCCGCGTGCAGCGGGAGGTTCAGGCCCAGATCGATGGGCGTGCCCGGGGCGCCGACGTCCGGACGCTCGCCCGCCCGCGCCCGCACGTAGGTGCCGCGTCCCACCTCGCCCCGGACCAGACCTCGACGGTCGGCCTCGGCATAGGCCCGGGAGATGGTGCCCACGGTGACGCCCAGCTGCTCGGCCAGCTCGCGCTGCGGGGGCAGCCGGTCGCCGCCGGCCAGCCGGCCGGCGCGGATGTCCGCGGCCAGGCAGTCGGCGATGGCCAGGTAGCGGGGGCCCGCGTGGGCATTGATGTCGGGACTCCAGGGGCTCATGGTACATCCAAGATAATTGAACCCATCTTGTGCGTCAAAAGGATCGATACAATCTCGGACATTGACTTCATGCTTCGGGTTGCGATACGGTGCAACCGCTTACCCCACAGCACGTTCCGGAGGCAAGACCATGATCCCCTATTACCAGATCCAGGCCTTCTCCACCGACCCTCACGGCGGCAATCCGGCCGGCGTCTGTCTGCTCGAGGCGCCGCTCGAACCGCGAGCCATGCAACGCATCGCCGCGGAGATCGGGCTCTCGGAGACGGCGTTCCCCCTGCGGCGCCCCGACGGCGACTGGGACCTGCGCTGGTTCACGCCGGTGCACGAGGTGGACCTCTGCGGCCACGCCACCCTGGCCACCGCCCACGCCCTCTGGCGTGAACGGGGAGAGGATGACGGGGCCCTCCGGTTCCACACCGCGAGCGGCCTGATGACCGTCGCCCGGGACGACCCCTGGCTCGAACTCGACTTCCCC
>JAASSM010000433.1 GCA_021767885.1 bacterium
GGACGTCTGCGGGCGGCGGCCGCCCTCCGGTCGTCGGAGGAGAAGTACCGCTCGCTGGTGGAGGCCGCCGGCGAATCCATCTTCATGTCCATGGGTGGCGAGGCGCTGTTCGCCAACGCGAGCATGCTGCGGCTGGTCGGCCACTCCCGGGAGGAGTTCGCCCGGTTGACCGTGGACGACCTGCTCCGGCCCACCACCGAGGAGCTGGAGACCGGGCGGCGCCACTGGCAGGCGGTGATGGAGGGCGAGCGCGCGCCCACGCGCTACGAGGCCGAGCTGATCGCCCGCGACGGCCAGACGGTGCGCGTGATGATCGCGCTGTCACGGGTCGTGGTCCAGGGGCGCGTGGGCTGCATGGCCGTGGCCACGCCCCTGGCCGAGCCCCGGGAGCTGGACCTGCGCACGGTCGACAACCGCGACGACCTGGTGGCCGCCAGCCGGCGCATGGCCACCATGGCCAGCCTGATGATGAGCCATGGCGCCGACGTCATGCAGGTCAGCCGGCTGCTCTCGGCCAGCGCCGACCTCGCCGTGCGCAAGGCCGTGGAGCTGGCCGTGGCGGACCTCGGGCCGCCGCCGGCGCCCTTCGAGGTCCTGCTCATGGGCAGCCTCGGGCGGTCCGAGGTCACGCTCTCGGCCGATCAGGACCACGCCATCGTGATCCCGGACGAGGCCGCCGGCACCGCACCGCCATCGGGGTACTTCCTGCAGCTCGGCGAACGCCTGGTCGAGATCCTCGCGGCCGCGGGATACCCGCGCTGCCACGGCGGCATCATGGCGAGCGAGGCGCGCTGCTGCCAGACCGTGGCCGGCTGGCGCCGCACCTTCGGCGACTGGGTCCACACGCTCGAGGCCGACGACCTGCTGCAGGCGAAGATCTTCTTCGATTTCCGAGGCGTCCTCGGCGCGGATGAGCTGGTCACCACCCTGTGGCGCCACCTGTTCGACGAGATCGCCCATGAACCTCGCTTCCTGCACCTGCTCGCCCGCAGCGTGCTGCAGTACGAGCCGCCTCTCGGGGTGTTCGGCGGCTTCGTCCTGGAGGAGCAGCCGGACGACCGCGCGACCTTCGACGTCAAGGGAGTGCTCGCCCAGGTGGTCGATTTCGCCCGGCTGCGCGCGCTCCAGCACGGCATCACCGCCACGGGCACGCTCGATCGGCTCGACGCCCTCGCAGCTGCCGGCCACCTGCGTCCGGCGACCGCTCGCGAGACCGCCGCGGACTTCCGCTTCCTGATGGACCTGCGCCTGTCGCATCAGGCGCGCCGGGCGCTCGACCGCCTGGAGCCCGACAACCGCATCGCCCCGGCGACCCTCACGCCGGAGGAGCGCAAGCAGCTGAAGGCCGTGTTCTCGCACATCAAGGCCCTGCAGACCTCGCTCGATCACGAGTTCAAGGGGGCCTGACGCGATGGACCACGCGAGCGACGGCATCATCCTGCTCCTGAGCGACATCCATGCGCATTACGGCGTGATCGACGCGCAGATGGTCCACGCCGAGCAGAGATTCGGCCGTCCGGTGACCCAGGCGCTGGTGCTGGGCGATCTGGGCCTGTTCGGACCGGATCTGCACGCCCACTTCCGGCGCGGCCGCCAGCGCTTCCCGCGTCCGGTCGCCTTCATCGAGGGCAACCACGAGGATTACGGCGCGTTCGATCAGCTGGTACGGAGCTACGCGGACGTGATCACGCACCTGCCGCGCGGTTCGGTGCATGCGTTCGGGGCCTGGCGCTGGCTCTGCATCGGTGGCGCGCGCTACATGGATTCGCGCTCGACGCCGTCCGGATGCGAGATCCGCGCGGCGGACGTCGCGGCCTGCCTCGCCCATGCTCCGGGCAGCGTCGACGTGGTGGTCAGCCACGACTGCCCCACGGGCATCGGGGTGACCAGCGACGCCGGCCTGCGCCACCTCGGCCCGCCCGGTGTGGCGGACCTCGCACGGGTGGCGGCCCATCTGCGCCCGCGGTGGTGGTTCTTCGGCCATCATCACCGGTGGCACGAGCACGCGGCCGACGGGATCCGGTACATCGGACTGCCCGAGAGCTGGCGCGGATATGCCGCGGTGGCCGGCGATGAGACGGTGCACCTGGTCCGCCACGAGGTCCCACTGCCCCCGCGGCCACGCTGGTGGCGGTTCCTCGGTCTGCGCTGAGGGGCGGTCAGGGCGCGTCCGGACCCGCTGGCGGTGGATCGGAATCCGCCCGGGCCGCGATCTCTCCCACGAAGATCCTCGCCAGCCCATCGGCCAGATCGGAGACCGCCGAGGCGAAGGTCACGTTGCTGGTCACCGCGATGGCCAGGCCGTGCTCCGGCACGGTCACCAGGGAGGCGGTGCCCCCCGCCACGGTGCCCCGGTGGCCGACCACCCCGATCGCGGCCCCGGCCGCGTCCGCATCGGCTGGCAGCGAGCGCAGGAACCAGCCGAGTCCCGCCTCGCTCGGCTCCCCGGACTCGAGGCGCAGCGGGGTCTGGAGCATGGCGACCGTCTCGGCCCGGAGCAGCGTCGTGTCCATCATCGCCGCCCCGAGGCGGACCAGATCCGATGGCGTCGACAGCAGCCCGATGGCCGGCAGGACGCAGGAGAGCTCGCCCGCCGGGGCGTCCTGCAGTCCGTACCTCGGATCGGTGGCCATGCGGGGGAAGTAGAACCGCGCGACCCGTTCCGGATGGTCGGTGGCGCCATCGGCCACCGTGTCCGCCATGCCCAGCGGATCGAGGATCTCGCGACGGACGAACGCGAGATAGGGCTCGCCGGCAGCCGCGCCGATCACCGCGCCGGCCAGCACGTAGCCGCGTGTGGAGTACTCGTGGCGTGTTCCCGGCCGGAACCGGAGGGTGTCCTGCGCGAAGGGCGTGATCCGCGCGAGGTCGTCGGTGCAGGGCGCCTCGCGCCCGCTCCAGCCTGGACGGATCCCGGCGACGTGCCCGAGGAGTTGTCGGGTGCTGACCGGCCAGCGCTGCGCCGCGAACTCCGGGACGTACCGCTGGACGGGAGCGTCGAGGTCGAGCCGCCCGCGCTCGTGCAGCAGCCCCGCGGCGGCGGCCGTGATGGTCTTGGTGACGCCACCGATGCGGAACCGGGTCGTCGGCGTCACGGGGATCTCGGCCTGGTGATCCGCCCAGCCGAAGCCCTCGGTCCAGACGACCTTCCCGCCGGCCGCCACCGCCACCGACAGGCCC
>JAASSM010000434.1 GCA_021767885.1 bacterium
ACCCCGGCCCGCCGGTCCGGCACCGATGGAGGCCCGTCATGCGGTGCCCGTATTGCGGCCAGGACGACGACAAGGTCATCGACTCGCGCGCCGTGCGCGAGGGGCGGGCCGTGCGGCGGCGCCGGCAATGCCTCGCCTGCGCCGAGCGCTTCACCACCTACGAGGCCATCGAGACCCGGCCGGTGCTGGTGGTCAAGCGCGATGGCCGGCGGGCGGCCTACGACCGGGCCAAGATCACCACGGGCATCGCCCGGGCCTGCGAGAAGCGCCCGGTCTCGCTGGAGCAGATCGAGATCATCGTCGACGGCCTGGAGCAGGAGCTGGCGCGCTCGGGTCTCCGCGAGGTCCCCTCGGAGGTCCTCGGCCAGATGGTCCTGTCCCGCTTGCGGGCCGTGGACGACGTCGCTTACGTGCGGTTCGCCTCGGTGTATCGCAGTTTCCAGAGCGCGGGCGAGTTCCGCGAGTTGCTGCGCCAGCTGCAGCGTGAGCGGGGAGAATCGGATTGACCACGCCGCCCCCCCTTCCCGACGACGGCGACGCCCCGGTGCCCCGCTCCGCGGGCGGCCTGCCCCCGGAGTCCGGCCCGGCCGGGGCTGGCGACGGCCCGACCTCGCCACCCGGGGGGCCGTCGGAGCCCGAGCCCGAGGGCATGGGGTTCCTCGATCACCTGGAGGAACTGCGGTCGGTGCTCATCCACAGCCTGATCGCCGCGGCGGCCGCCGCGGTGCTCTGCTGGTTCTGGTCGGGGCAGCTGCTGGACCTGATGGTGGAGCCGGTCCGGGAGTACGGGGTCTACTTCACGCGCCCCAACGAGGCCTTCCTGACGCGGCTGAAGCTGGCGGGGATCGTCGGGCTGTTCCTGGTCCTGCCGTTCATCCTCTGGAAGGTGTACGGTTTCATCCTGCCGGGACTCTATGCCCGGGAGCGGCGTGTGGTCACGCCGCTGATCATCGCCACCACGGTGCTCTTCTATGCGGGCGTGGCCTTCGCCTTCCTGGTGGTCAGCCCGGTGGTGATCCCGTTCCTGCTCAGCTTCGGGACCGACGTCCTCGATCCCCTGCTGGGCATCGGGCCCTACTTCGGATTCGTGGCCCAGCTCAGCCTCGCCTTCGGTCTGATCTTCGAGCTCCCGGTCCTGGTGTTCTTCCTCTCGGTGGCGGGCCTGGTGGATCCGCGCCTGCTCCTGCGTACCTGGCGTTACGCCGTGGTGCTGATCGGCGTGGCCTCGGCCGTCCTGACGCCACCGGACATCTTCAGCCAGCTGGCCATGGCCGTTCCGGTCATGGTGTTGTATATCTCCTCGGTGCTGGTGGCCATGGTCGTCACGCGCAAGCGCCGACGCGAGGAGGAGTCGCCCGAGACCACCGGCGCGGACTCCGATTCGCCCACCGACAGCGACCGTTGACACGGCCCGCGCGGCGCTCGATCTTGGCCCCGGCCCTCGCCTGTCACCGACCCGTGGGAGCGGCATGTCCCTGCCCGACTTCGAACGCATCAAGCTCGCCCGCCTGCAGCGGCGCGTGAAGCCCCATCTGGACGCCATGCAGGACGCCCTCGATCGCCTGCATCGGTTCGACATCGCGCTGGCCGACGAGGTGGGCCAGCACGTCCGCCAGGGGCAGGGCAAGCTGTTCCGGCCCACGTTGCTGCTGCTGAGCGCCATGGACAGCGACGGCGTGCCCGACCTGGCCGTCGAGGCGGCCGCGGCCGTGGAACTGGTCCACACCGCGACCCTGGTGCATGACGATTTCATCGACGACGCGGCCACGCGGCGAGGTCGTCCCGCGGTGAATGCCAAGTACGGGCGGGCCACGGCGCTGATCATGGGCGATCTGCTCTACACCCGCGCGCTGCAGCACCTCGCCAGCCTCGATCTGGTGCGGCCCTACCGCCTGATGACCGACGCCGCGGTGCTGATGAGCGAGGCCGAGATCCTGCAGGTGCAGACGCGATACAGCCTGGAGACGGACGAGGCCACCTACCTGCGGATCATCTACCAGAAGACCGCGTCGCTCATCGAGTGCGCCTGCCGCATCGGTGCCAGCTTCCTGCCCGACGGCGCGCGGATCGACCCCATCTTCGAGCGATTCGGACGCGAGACCTGGCTGGTATTCCAGATCACCGATGATATCTTCGATTACCTGGGCGATCCGCGGCGCCTGGGCAAGCCCACGGGTTGCGACTGGGCCGAGGGGCGCATCACCCTGCCGCTGATCGCCGCCTGGCGGCAGGCGCCGCCGGCCGCGCGCGAGGAGCTGGCCCGGCTGGCGGCCACCCGCGATCTGGAACAGCGGACCGCCGCCTGGCCCCGCGTGCAGGCGTTCGTGGAGGACCACGGTGGCGTGGATTACGCGTACGCCGAGGCCCGACGCCATGCCGACTCGGCCAAGGAGGCCATCGCCGGCCTCGGAGGCGGTCCGCGCCAGGAGCTGCTGACGGTGGCCGTGGAGTACGTGATCAACCGCCTCAACTGAGGTGGGGACCGGATGGATGCATGACGCAGGACAACGCTCAGGAACCCGCGGCCACGCCCGTGATGCCCGACGACTCGCCGGGCTTCCGTCTGGCCGAACTCGCCGCCTGGCACGCCCTCGATCGCAAGGCCGAGGACGTGGTGATCCTCGACCTGCGCGGACTGTCGGACGTCTGCGACTTCTTCGTGCTGGCCAGCGGTCAGGCGGACGTGCAGGTGCGGGCCGTCGCCCGCCAGGTCCGCGACGGACTCGACCGTGCCGGCCAGGATCCGGTGGGCAGCGAGGGCGAGGCCGATGGGCGCTGGATCCTCCTGGATTACGTGGACGTTGTGGTCCACGTGCTCAAGCCGGACGTGCGCGATTACTACCAGCTCGAGCGCCTGTGGGCCGACGCCCGCGTCCTGGTGATCGATCCGGCCCATCTGGCGAGCGAGGGCTTCGCTCGCCGCCACCCCGATCTGGCGCCGCCGGCCGGCCCGGCGGCCAGCGAGTGACATCATGATCGAGACCACCATTCGCGAGGCCTTCAAGGCCCCGCTGGAGAAGCTCGGCGTCTACGAGGACGACGTCGCCATCGAGCTGGAGAAGCCGCGGGACCGCGCCCACGGCGACCTGAGCACCAACCTGGCGCTCATGCTCGCACGGCGCCTGCAGCGGAAGCCGCGCGAGCTGGCCGGCGAGCTGGCGGCCGGACTGCAGCTCG
>JAASSM010000435.1 GCA_021767885.1 bacterium
CCACGAAGAGGGCGAAGTCCACGAACGACCGTGTGGGCGCCAGCCGACCGCGGTAGATGTCGATGGTGTAGGACATGGTCTGGAAGGTGTAGAAGGAGATCCCCACCGGCAGGACGATGCTCAGGTGCAGCTCGCTGGCGGGCAGGCCGAGCGCCGTGGCGGTGGCCGCGACGCTGTCGGCGAAGAAGTTGAAGTACTTGAAGAAGCCCAGGACGCCCAGGTTCACCGCCACGCTGATCAGCAGCAGTTGCTTGCGCCGGCGCGGGTCGCCGCTGGCGTGCAGGGCCTGACCCACGGTGAAGTCCACCACGGTGGAGAGCAGCAGCAGGGAGCAGAAGCGCCAGTCCCAGTAGCCGTAGAAGACGTAGCTGGCCGCCAGCAGCCACACCGCCCGGCTCCGCTGCCCCCGCAGGCCGTAGTACACCGGCAGCACCACGGCCAGGAAGAGCAGGAAGACGAACGAGTTGAAGAACATCGCCTAGTCGACCACCACCGTCACCAGCGGCAGCTCGCTGAAGAACGCCGCCACGCGCTGGACGTCGGCCAGCGTGACCTGGTCGTAAGCGGGGATCTCCTGCAGGTAGTCCCCCACGCTGCCCTCCAGCTCGGCCAGGCTCAGGTAGTAGGCGCGGCTGATGGAGTCCAGGCGCCGCATCATCAGGCGGCCCTGCCGGGCGGCGCGGGCGGTGTCCAGCTCCTCCTGGGTGATGGTGGTGGCGTCGAAGCCGCGCAGGGCCGCGGCCAGGGCCTGCTCGCCCTCCGCCAG
Organism: bacterium; assembly: GCA_021767885.1. The sequence goes on from JAASSM010000435.1 coordinate 767, forward strand.
CCGCGGCGCCGGCGGGTTGAGCCAGGCGCCGAAGACGGCGTGGTCGTCCTGCAGGCGGATGCTGGCGCCCACGCTGTAGCTCAGGCCGCGGGTCTCGCGCAGGTCCATGACCAGGCGATCCGAGAGCACGGCCACGAGCAGCTCGAGGGCCGCCTCGTCCGCGGGATCCACCGCGCGGATGGCGCCCAGGCGCACCGCGCCCATGGGGCCGCCCACGCTGGCGGTCAGGCGCTCGGGTGCCGCGGTGGCCACCAGCGGCGGCATCTCCGGCAGCGGGTCGCCGCCGGAGGCGAGGTCGGGCATCATGGCCACCAGCTCCTCGTGGCCGTACGGGGAGACCACGCCCAGGATCAGGTTCTGGGGCTGGAACGCCTTGCGGTAGAGGCTGCGCAGCTCGTCGTAGGTCGCCGCCGAGACGGTCTCCACCGTGCCCTCGGCCGGCAGGGCCAGCGGGTGGTCGCCGTACAGGCCCTCGGCCAGCAGGCGGCTCGCCTGCCAGCTCGCCGTGCCCTCGCGGCGCTGCAGGAGCGTGAGCTGCTCCTCGCGCTCGCGGGCGAGGTCGTCCCCGGTGAAGGTGGAGAACTGGGCCAGCTCCGCCAGCAGGGCCAGCAGCTCGCGGCCGTTCTCCGCGGGGCACTCCACGCGCACGAAGCTGAAGCGGCCGTTGGTGTAGTAGTCGTCCATGGGGAAGCGGGGGTCGTCGGTCCACTTGACCTGGGCGCCCAGGCTCCGCAGTCTGCGGGCGAGGCAGGTCTCGTCGCAGCCGCTGATGCCGTAGTCGAGCAGGCGGTGCACCAGGTTCAGGGCGCCCGGCCGCGCGTACCGTCCGTCCAGCAGCGCGCGGTTCTTCACCAGCACGTGCACGGCCATCAGCTCGCTCCCCGGGCTGGTCTGGCTGACGAGCACGGCGCCGTCCTCGAGCACCGACCGCTGCACCGCACCGGGCGAGGCGGCCGGGTCCTGTGGATCCACCTCGGGTACGGCCGCCGGCTCGATGAGCAGCGCCACGCAGGGGCGGTCCACCAGCCAGGTGCGCAGCACGCGCTCGGTGTCCGCCGGCTCGACGGCCGTCAGCTCCTCCAGGTAGCCCAGCAGGGCGTCCGGCCCGCCCAGGACCAGGGGCTCGGAGATGTAGATGCCGGTCATGCGCAGCTGCTCGCGCTCCTTGAGGGTGGCGGTGCGCGCCATGGCCACCACCTCCTGCAGATCCTCCTGCTGGATGCCCAGCTCCAGGGCGCCGATCACCGCGTCCTGGATCAGGCGGTAGAAGATGGCCGGGTCCGCGCCGGCGGGCAGGTCCAGCTCCAGCACCAGGCGGCCGAAGCCCGGCGCCGCCTGCCACCAGGACGACAGCTCCGGGCGCTCGTCCGCCGGCAGGTCGGCCAGGGCGCGGGTGAGGATGCCGGTGCCCTCGGCGGTGAGCAGCTGCAGCGCCACCCCGAACGCCACCCGGTCCTGCATGCCGTAGGTGGGCGCCTCGAAGGCCAGGTTCAGCACGCGGCGCCCGCCCCCCCGGCGCACCACGGTGCGGGTGGCCTCGAGGTGCGGGGCGGTCCTCAGGTCCACCGCCGGCAAGGGGCGTGGCGGCACCGAGCCGTAGTACTCCTCGAGCAGGGCCACGGCCTGGTCGCGGTCGAAGCGGCCGGCCAGGGTGAGGATCATGTTGTTGGGCACGTACCAGCGCTCGTAGAAGGCGGCCACGGCGTCGCGCTCGAGGCTGGCGATGGTGGCCGCGGTGCCCAGGGTGGGCAGCGCGAGGCTGGTGCCGCCGAAGAGCACCTCGCGCACCGTGCGCTGGGCGAACATGCCGCCACGATCGCGGGCCTGGGCCAGCTCGCCCAGGACGATGCCCTGCTCCTTGGGGAACTTGTCCTCCGGGATCAGGGAGTGGAAGAGCATCTGCGACTGCAGGTCCAGGCCCGTCTCCAGCTCCGCGGCCGGCAGGACCATCATGAAATCGGTGTAGAAGTCGGTGGTGTGGGCGTTGTTGTAGGCGCCGGCCAGGTCCGCCCGCGCGTACAGCTCCTCCTGGGTGTACTTCTCGGTGCCGTTGAAGAGCAGGTGCTCCAGCATGTGGGTCATGCCGCTGGTGGCGAAGTCCTCCCACGCCGAGCCCACCTTCACCTGGGTGTAGATGCCCACCATGGGCTGGGCCGGGTCGGGCAGCAGCACCACCTGCAGGCCGTTCTCCAGCTGCAGCACCTCCACGTCCGCCGGCGGCGCGTGGTAGACGGGCTCGAGCTGCTGGGTGAGCCAGGGGTCGCCCTGGGCGGAGGCGGCGGCGGCGCCCAGCAGGAGCGCCGTGGCGAGCAGGGTGGTGATGGTGCGCATGGGTCGGAGCGTCTCCCTCTCTGGAGCGAGGCGCCCCGGGCGCGATGGCCCGGGGCGCCGGTGCGGTGGCGAGGC
>JAASSM010000436.1 GCA_021767885.1 bacterium
CTGCAGCCGGGCGTGCGGCCGGATCCGACGCTCGTAATCGGCCACCAGGTCGGCCAGGCGACGGTCCTTCAGCTTGCCCACGGCCAGGATGCGGATCATGGCGCACCTCCGCCGCCACTGTAGACGGTGGCCGCCGCCGGTCAAGCGTCCGGCGGGCAGAAAGGTCCTTGCAGCCCGTGCCCCGAATGGCTGTAATGGTTCCTCGGAAGCCGCTCGGCCGGCCCTCCGTCCCGATCTTTCGCACCCGAGGGAACCATGAGCTCCACCCCCGATCCCATCGCTCCCGGCGCGGCCGGCCAGCTGACCAACCTGGCCGTGGCCGTGGTGGTGGCGGCGGCCGTGGCGTTGCTGGCCGGTCTGGCCCTGGCGGCCTGGCGGCGCTGGCGGCACGGCGCGCCGGCGGGCGATGCCGCCGCCGACCGGGGAGACGGCCAGCGGACGCCGGATGCGCAGGCCCCGGCGGGCGCCGCCGGACCCCGGCTGCTGGGCGGGGTCCTGGTCCTGCTGCTGGCCCTGCCCGCCGCGGTGGCGGTGCGTCAGCTCTGGCCGCACCCGGATCTGGGCTGGCGGCTCCTCGTGCTCTGGTTGCTGGCCGTGTTGCCGCCGGCGGCGGTGTGGCTGGCCCTGGCGGCGCGTGGCCGTGGGGGGGGGAGCCCGTGATGGCCGAGGGGAGCGTGGCGCGGGCGGCAGCCTGGACCCTCCTGGTGGCGACCCTGCTGCTGGCATGGCCGTGGACCCTGGCCTGGTTCGGGCGGCGGCGCGGCCGGTGGCTGCAGGCCGTGCCGGTGGCCAGCGAGACTCAACTACGCGACGGACTGGCCCGGCCGGGCGGACCGCGGGCGGCCACCCTCGCCGCCTGGTGTGCGCTGGTGGCCGCGGCGGCGACGCTGCCGGCGGGCCGGGGGCTGCACGCCGCGGACCTGGATGCCGGCCTGCTCTGGCTGCTGGCCCTGGCGGTCGCGGTGGTGCCCTGGCTGCGGCGTCCCGATGGCGGCGTCATCGCCGGGGCGCTGGTGACGGTGGGGCTGTGTCTGGTGCCGCCGGTGCTGCACGCCGCGAGCCTCGGTCTGGCCGACGTGGTCATCGCCCAGCAGGGCGGCATGGGCAACTGGTTCCTGGTCCGCGACCCCTTCCAGTTCCTGGCGGCCGGCCTGTTCCTGGTGGCCATCGCCATGATCTGGCCCCCGCCGCCGCCGGTGGCGGCCGGCCTGGACGGCTGGCTCGCGACGGCCGTGCGTGCCGGGCTGCCCCTGGTCCTCTGCCACCTGCTGGTGGTCGCCTACGGCGGCGGCTGGTGGGGCGTGGCCGTCTTCCTGGATGCCGCCACGCTGCCCAACACCGTGATCAAGCTGCTGCTCGCGGTGGCCGCCGCCGCCGCGCTGCGCCGTCACGTGGCCTGGATGGCGCCTCGCGCCCTGCACTGGCTGCTGCCGCTGGCGGCCCTGCTGTGCGTCGTCGGCTCGGCCTGCTGGATGGTAGTCTCGGGGGCGGCATGGTGAGCGCCACGGGACGGGGGTGCGGTCGCCGCCGGCGCGGCCAGCAGCACGTGGGGGTGACGCCGTGATGCTCATGCTCTGGATCCTGGCCGCGGGCACGGCCATGACGGGCGCCGGTCTGGCGGCCCTCTCCCGGCGGCCGCAGCGCCGGGACCGCGGGCTGGCCCTGACCGTGGCTGCCGTGGGCCTGCTGCTGCTGCTGCTCGGCACCGACCTCGTGGCCCTGGTCTGGCTCGCCGTCGGCGGGGCCGCCGTGGTGATGCCGGGCCTGCGCCGGCGTAGCGCGGCCGCCCAGGCCGGACCGCCGCGGCTGGCGATCCTGGCGGTCCCGGCGGCGCTGCTCTTCGCCGCGCTCTACCGCGTGGTGCTCCAGGTCCACTGGAATGCGCTGCCGCCCGGCGCGGTGGAGCCGCAGGCCGCCGTGGCGGCCGGGCGCCTGCTGACGGCGGATGCCGCGCTGCTGCTGGGGATCTCGCTGCTGCTGACCGTGGTCCTGCTGGTGGCCGTGCGGCCGCCCGATCCCCGGCGCCGGGAGGAGCGTCCGTGACGACCATCGGCCTGGCAGCCTGGCTCACCATGGGCGCGGCCCTGCTGGCCTGGGGCTGGCTCGCGGCCACCGTGCGCCGCGACCGCGGTGGCCTGCTGGCCGGGACGGTGCTGCTGCTGGCCGGCGCCACGGTGATCCTGGCGGCCCTCGAGCGCCACGACGTCCTGCCGGGCGCGGCGATCCCGGTGGTGGTGCTGGCCCTGGCGGCGGGGGCGGTCCTCCTGCTGCTGGGCGAGCTCATCGCCGCGGGGAGGGAGGAGCCATGATCCAGGTCCTGGGCCTGATCCTGGCCGGTGCCGCCGCGGTGGGAGTGGTCCTGGCCGACCGCGTCGGCCTGCTCGTGACCGCCTGGTCCGCCGGCGCCGTGCTGCACGCCGGCCTGGCGGCGGCCGGGCGGGGCGACGCGGCCGGATCCGGCGCACGCCGGGCCCTGCTCACCGAGGTGACCGGGATCTGGGCGCTGGGCCTGGCCGGCCTGATGGTGGTGGACGCCGCCGGCACCGCCGACCTCGCGCGCCTGCCCGGGCAGTTGCTCCTGCGGGGCGTGGGCCCGGCCGTCCTGGCGTGGGCCGGGCTCGGCGTGCTGATCGCGGTGATGGCGCGCCTGGGGCTGCCCCCGCTGCCCACCTGGCCGGTGGCCACGGCCGGGGCGCCGCCGGCCGCCCGGGCCTTCCTGCAGGCCGTCGTCCACCCCCTGACGGCACTCTGGCTGTGGGAGCGCCTGGAGCCCTGGCTGTTGCCGGGGCACCGCGAGGCGGCCCTCTGGATCGGCTGCGTGGCGGCCCTGCTGCTGGCCGGTGCGGCCCTGGGAGAGCCGCAGGCGACCCGGCGCGCCGCGCTGGTGGGCGGCAGCCGCTGGGCGGCCGTGTGGGCAGGCGCCGCCCATGGCCACCTGGAGTCCTGGACCGCCTGGGCGGTGGCCGGCGGCCTCCTGCTCGTGCAGCTGGCGGTGATCTTCCGTCGCTGGCCCTGCGGGTGGCGCCGCGGCGTGCTGCTGGCCGGCGTGCTGGCCACCGTGCCGGCGGGAGTGCCGGAGGGGTGGCTGGCGGGCACGCGCCCCGGTTTCGCCGCCGCGCCGGCCACGCTGTTGCTGCACGGGGCCACCCTGCTGCTGCTGGTGACCGCC
>JAASSM010000437.1 GCA_021767885.1 bacterium
AACCTGGAGGAGTTCGTAATCCGGACCCCGGCGGGCACCGAGGTGCCGCTGCTCGACGTGGTGGACGTGGTTCGCGGCGAGGCGTTCACCTCCATCAACCGCCGCGACGGCCGCCGCGTGGTCACCGTGAGCATGGACGTCGAGCCCAAGAGCGCCATCACCCGCGTCCTGCGCGAGATCCAGCAGGCCGAGCTGCCCGCGCTCCGCGCGCAGCATCCCGGGCTCACCTGGACCTTCCAGGGCAGCCAGGCGGAGATGCGGGAATCCACAGAGGCCCTGTGGGGAGGCTTCGTCCTGGCCATGCTGGTGGTCTACGCCCTGCTGGCGGTGGCGTTCGGCAGCTACTTGCAGCCGCTGATCGTGATGCTGGCCATCCCGTTCGGCATCGTCGGCGCGGTGATCGGCCACCTGCTCCTCGGGCACGACCTCTCCCTGATCAGTCTCATGGGCGTGATCGCCCTGGCGGGGGTGGTCGTGAACGACTCGCTCATCATGGTGGACTATGCCAACCGTCAGCGCGGCGAGCGGACCGCCTTCCAGGCCATCCACCAGGCGGGCATCCGCCGCTTCCGCCCCATCATGCTCACCACCCTGACCACCTTCGGCGGCCTGACGCCCATCATCCTGGAGACCTCGCGCCAGGCCACCTACCTCATCCCCATGGCCATCTCGCTGGGCTTCGGCATCGTCTTCGCCACGGCCATCATCCTGGTGATCGTGCCCTGCCTGTACATGATCCTGGAGGACGGGCGGCAGCTGGCGCGGTCGCTGCGCCCGGGCCAGGAGCGGACGGTGCGGGGTTGAGGCCAGTGCGGCCGGGCGCCGGACACGGCGTGGACGGGGTCAGAACGGCAGCGAGACGCTCGCGCGCAGATCGAGCCAGTGGGCCTCGCCGGTGAGCTCATGGCGCAACGAGACGTGGAGCGGCCCGAGGCCCTGCCCCACGCAGGGGGAGATGGCGAACTCGTCGACCTCGGTGAAGTAGCCCGCCTCTGCCCCCACCTGCAGCAGGCTCAGGACGGTCACCCTGGCGCCGGCATTCGGACTTTACACGCTGATGTCGTCGCGGTCAGGATGGTGGCGGCTCCCGCCGGTCGATACGTATGGTGGGTGGTGTCGTCCACTCGCCCTTCTGCCGGAGCGTGATCCATGGAACTGTTGCTCGGTCTCCTGCACCTCATCCTCTTCATCTGGGCGCTGGTCAGCATCGTCGGCAGTGGGGCCTCGGGCCTGGCCAAGCTGATCTGGATCCTGATCGTGCTGGTCTTCCCGCTCATCGGCCTGATCGTATGGTTCTTCGTGGGGCCCAAGAAGGCCTGACCGCGGACCGGCGGGTCGTCCGGTCGCCGTGCCACCCGTTCCGCGTGCCGTTCGTGCCGGTCGGCGGTGGTCAGCCGCCCACCCGCCGGACCGTCCAGCCGCGCTGTTCCAGCGCGGCGATCACCTGGTCGCGCTGATCCCCCTGGATCTCCACGTCGTCGCCGCGGACGGTGCCGCCCACGCCGCACCGGCGCTTGAGCTCGCGGGCGAGGGCGTCCAGGGCGGCGGCATCCAGGGGCAGGCCGGTGATCACGGTGACGGTCTTGCCGCGGCGCCCCTTGCTCTGGCGGCTCACGCGGATCACGCCATCATGGCGGGCATCGCCGCCGGGAGCGTGGCCGCCGGCGGCCGGGCGGCCGGTGCGGCACGTGCACGCGGTGACGGGCTGGTGGCATCCGGGGCAGGTGCGGCCGTGGTCGGACGACCACACCGTCCCGCGGTCGCGGTCGCGCGGGGGCGTCATGGATCACCTCGCGGGGGTTGGGGGCCGGCCGGCGGACGCGGCGGGGCAGCGGTCGCGGCCGCCGGCACGGGGCTCATTCCTGATCGAACAGGATGGTCTGCAGGTACTCCTGCTGCAACCCCTGGTCGAGCTGCGGGAGTGGCGCATCCAGCAGGTAGCCCGGATCGCTCCAGGGGGCGCCGCTGCCGTCGGTGATGACGTAGCGCTCGCGCAGCTGCCAGAGGGCCAGGACCATGGTCTTGCCCTCCGGGGCGGTGGCCTCGTAGGTCTTGGTGAAGGTCTCCTCGCTGCTGACGGTGACCTCGTGCTGGAAGTCCTGGTGGAACTCGGTCTCGATCTGGGTGGAGACGAAGCCCCAGCTGGCGTCCACCGAGATGCCGATGGACCAGCCCAAGGACATGCCGGTGGTCTCGGAGGTGCCGTGGGTGTAGCTGTGCGCCTGGTTGTAGGTGGCACCGGCGCCCAGGGTCACCTGGAAGACCCGCTGCCAGTAGACGCGGCGCTCGACGTGCGGCGTGACCTGGGTCGCGGCCAGCGCGTCGAGGTGCAGGTGGCAGCTGTCCCAGGACCCGCATCCCACCGCGTCCGGGCCGGACTCCGGCAGCGGCGTGCCGGTCTCCATGACGTAGCGGTAGCGGTTGCCGAACGGGACGTCGTTCCAGAGGCCGTTGCCGTAGACGGTGGCGAAGTACTCCCCGTGGGAGTTGTTGGGCTCGCCGGGCGCCCAGCGCGTCCAGACCGGCGGGGTCCCGTCGCTCCAGACCCAGTCGCCGTTCGAACGAGCCCAGTCGGTCAGGCCGATGAAGTAGGTCGTGCCGGGGATCTGCGCCTGGACGGCGGCATGGACGAAATCGCCCTCCGCGGCGGAGTCCAGCCGGACGAGGTGGCCGCCATGGTTCCGGCAGGTGGCGTCGGCGAACCACCAGGTGCAGACCTCGGTGCTGAGGTAGTAGAAGGTGCCCTGATGCTCGGCCAGCGGCGTCAGTGGCGGTGCGGTCTCGGTCCGGGTCAGGCCGTGCCATTGGCCGTCGCCGATGGTCCACTGCAGGTTCTCGGGGTAGCAGGCGTGGCCGTCGGTGAACAGCTGGTTCCGGCTGGCTGGGAGGCGGAAGTCCAGCACCTACGCCTGGTCCAGCCGCGCGAGCATGGCCTCCGAGGCGCCGGCCAGCTCGGGGCTGAGGTTCTCGAGCTCGGCCGACTCGACGGTCAGGAACTCCGAGCGCGTCGGCAGCTCGTCGCCGGGGTTGTCCACCGTGGGGATGGCGGGGGTGTTGGGGGGGAGGGGGGCTTGGCCGGGGAGTTCAGTTCCAGCGGTTCCCGGTAGTCCCGGGAGTCGAAGTAGGCCTTGAAGGCCGGGTTTCGGATTAGGTTGTGGATGTACTGGC